>NZ_JBYCLG010000101.1:0-51822 GCF_057473785.1 Mycobacterium sp. TH-M103 | reverse complement strand
ACCTGCGCATCACCGACCGGCTCAAGGACATGTACATCTGCGGCGGTTTCAACGTCTACCCCGCCGAGGTCGAGCAGGTGCTCGCCCGGCTGGACGGGGTGGCCGACGCCGCGGTGATCGGGGTTCCCGACGAGCGCCTCGGCGAGGTCGGGCGCGCATTCCTGGTGACCCGGCCCGGCGCCGGGCTCGACGAGGAATCGGTGATCGCCTACAGCCGCGCACATCTGGCGAACTTCAAGGCCCCACGATCGGTGCGGTTCGTCGACGCGCTGCCGCGCAACGCGGGGGGCAAGGTGGTCAAATCACAACTGCGGGAGCTGGCCTGATGGATCTGGACCTGGACGAACAGACACTGGCCTTCCAGGCCGAGGTGCGGGAATTCCTGTCGGACAACGCCGATTCCATCCCGACGAAGTCCTACGACAACGCCGAAGGCTTCGCCCAGCACCGGCGTTGGGACCGGGTGCTTTTCGATGCCGGCCTGTCGGTGATCACCTGGCCGCAGCAGTACGGGGGCCGCGACGCGCCACTGCTGCACTGGGTGGTGTTCGAGGAGGAGTACTTCCGCGCCGGGGCGCCCGGCCGGGCCAGCGCCAACGGCACCTCGATGCTGGCCCCGACGCTGTTCGCGCACGGAACCTCTGAGCAGCTCGACCGCATACTGCCGAAAATGGCCAGCGGCGAACAGATCTGGGCGCAGGCCTGGTCGGAACCCGAATCCGGGAGCGATCTGGCGTCGTTGCGCTCAACCGCGACCCGCACCGACGGCGGCTGGCTGCTGAACGGGCAGAAGATCTGGAGCTCGCGGGCACCATTCGCCGAGATGGGATTCGGGCTGTTCCGGTCCGACCCCGCAGCCGAGCGGCACCACGGACTGACGTACTTCATGTTCGACCTCAAGGCCAACGGCGTCACCGTGCGCCCGATCGCCCAGCTCGGAGGCGACACCGGCTTCGGCGAGATCTTCCTCGACGACGTCTTCGTGCCCGACGCCGACGTGATCGGCACCCCGAACGACGGCTGGCGCGCGGCGATGAGCACCACCAGCAACGAACGCGGGATGTCGCTGCGCAGCCCGGCGCGCTTCGTGGCGGCGGCCGAGCGGTTGGTGCGGCTCTGGCGGGATCGCGGGTCCCCGCCCGCGTTCGCCGACCGGGTCGCCGACGCGTGGATCGACGCGCAGGCCTACCGGCTACAGACGTTCGGCACGGTGACGCGGCTGGCCGCCGGCGGCGAGCTCGGCGCGGAATCCTCGGTGACCAAGGTGTTCTGGTCCGACCTCGACGTGGCCCTACACCAGACCGCGCTCGACCTGCTGGCGGCCGACGGCGAGCTCGCCGGCCCCTGGACCGACGGGCTGCTGTTCGCGCTGGGCGGCCCGATCTACGCCGGCACCAACGAGATCCAGCGCAACATCATCTCCGAGCGGCTGCTGGGCCTGCCCCGGGAGAAGTCTGGGGGCAGGAAGTGAAATTCGCGCTCGACGATCAACAGCGGGACTTCGCGGCCAGCATCGACGCGGCGCTCGGCGCGGCGGACCTGCCCGGCGCGGTGCGGGCGTGGTCCGCCGGTGACTTCGCGCCCGGGCGCAAGGTGTGGCAGCGGCTGGCCGACCTCGGCGTCACCGCGCTGGCCGTGCCGGAACGGTTCGACGGCGTGGGCGCCCACCCGGTGGACCTGGTGGTCGCGCTCGAACGCCTCGGACGCTGGTGCGTTCCCGGGCCGGTGGCCGAATCCATCGCCGTCGCACCGGTTTTACTCGCAAACGACGAACGCTGTGCCGCCCTCGCATCGGGTGAGCTGATCGCCACCGTGGCGCTGCCGCCGCACGCCCCGCGGGCAGTCGATGCCGACGCGGCCGGGCTGGTGCTGCTGGCCAGCGCCAACGGCGTCAGCGAAGCCGAGGCGGGCGAGCGCCACGAGTCCGTCGATCCCAGCCGGCACCTTCACGAGGTGACGGCGACAGGCGCGGTCTGGCAGGCAGACGTCGCGCGGGCCTGCGAGTTCGGGGCGCTGGCCACCGCCGCACAGCTGGTCGGTGCCGCCGAGGCGCTGCTGCAGGCCGCCGTCGACTACGCCAAGCAGCGGGCCCAGTTCGGCAGGGTGATCGGGTCCTATCAGGCGATCAAGCACAAGCTCGCCGACGTGCACATCGCGGTCGAACTGGCCCGCCCGCTGGTGTACGGCGCGGCCTTGTCGCTGGAGCCCCGCGACGTCAGCGCGGCCAAAGCCGCCGCCGCCGAGGCGGGCCTGCTGGCGGCGCGCTCGGCGCTGCAGACCCACGGCGCCATCGGGTTCACGCAGGAGCACGACCTGTCGTTGTGGCTGCTGCGCGTGCAGGCGCTGCGATCGGCATGGGGGGACCCCCAGGCGCACCGACGGCGAGTGCTGGAGGCCCTCAGTGAGTGAAGAACGCGAAATGCTGCGCCAGAGCGTCGCCGCCCTGGTGGCCAAGCATGCCGGCCCGGCCGCGGTGCGCGCGGCGATGGAGTCCGAGCGCGGGTACGACGAGTCGCTGTGGCGGCTGCTGTGCGAGCAGGTGGGTGCCGCCGCCTTGGTGATACCCGAGGAGTTGGGCGGTGCCGGCGGTGAATTGGCCGATGCGGCAGCGGTGTTACAGGAGCTGGGGCGGGCGCTGGTGCCCTCGCCGCTGCTGGGCACCACCCTGGCCGAGCTGGCGCTGCTGGCCGCGCCCGAACCGGACACCGACACCCTCGAACGCCTCGCCGCGGGCGACTCGATCGGAGCGGTGGCATTCGACGCCGACTACGTGGTCAACGGCGACATCGCCGACGTCGTGGTGGCCGCGGTCGACGGGCAGCTGAGCCGGTGGACGCGATTCACCGCCCAGCCCGTCGCCACCATGGACCCCACCCGCCGGCTGGCCCGGATCCGGCCCGACCAGACCGAGGGCATCGGCCCCGACCCCGGCCTCGCTGACAGCGCGGCCGTGCTGCTGGCGGCCGAGCAGGTCGGCGCGGCCGAGCGCTGCCTGGAACTCACCGTCGACTACGCCAAGAACCGGGTGCAGTTCGGCCGGCCGATCGGCAGCTTCCAGGCTCTCAAACATCGCATGGCCGACCTGTACGTCGCCGTCTCCGCGGCGAAGGCCGTGGTGTCCGAAGCGTGCGCCGACCCCACGCCCACCAACGCCGCCACCGCACGGCTGGCCGCCACCGACGCGCTGCAAGCCGTGGCCGCCGAGGGAATCCAGCTGCACGGCGGCATCGCCATCACCTGGGAACACGACATGCACCTGTATTTCAAACGCGCGCACGGCAGCGCGCACCTGCTCGCTTCGACGCGAGAGTTGCTGCGCCGACTGGAATCCGAGGTGCTGACGACCTCGTGAACGGTCACGTCTCGCTGCGCGCCGGCATCCCGCCGTTCTATGTGATGGACGTGTGGCTGGCCGCCGCCGAGCGCCAGCGCAGCCACGGCGACCTGGTGAACCTCTCGGCGGGTCAGCCCAGCGTGGGCGCTCCCGAGCCGGTGCGCGCGGCCGCGGCCGCCGCCCTGCACCTCAACCAGCTCGGCTACACCGTGGCGTTGGGCGTGCCCGAGCTGCGCGCCGCGATCGCCGCGGACTACCGGCGCCGGCACGGGATCGACGTCGAGCCCGACGCGGTCGTCGTCACCACCGGCTCCTCGGGCGGGTTTCTGCTCGCCTTCCTGTCGTGCTTCGACGTGGGCGACCGGGTGGCGCTGGCCAGTCCCGGTTATCCGTGCTACCGAAACATACTGTCCGCGTTGGGTTGTGAGGTGGTGGACATCGCCTGCGGACCGCAGACCCGCTTCCAGCCCACCGCACAGATGCTCGCCGAGCTCGACCCGCCGGTGCAGGGCGTGATCGTGGCGAGCCCGGCCAACCCGACCGGGACGGTCCTCCCGCCGGACGAACTGGCCGCCATCGCTTCCTGGTGCGAGGCCTCCGGGGCCCGGCTGATCAGCGACGAAGTCTACCACGGCCTGGTCTACGATGGGGCGCCGCAGACCAGCTGCGCGTGGCAGACATCGCGAGATGCCTTGGTGGTCAACAGCTTTTCCAAATACTTCGCGATGACGGGCTGGCGGCTCGGCTGGTTGCTGGTGCCGACCGAGCTGCGCCGCGCGGTGGACTGCCTCACCGGCAACTTCACGATCTGCCCGCCGGTGCTGTCCCAGCTCGCCGCGGTCGCCGCGTTCACCCCCGAGGCGATTGCCGAGGCCGACGGCCACCTGCGGCAGTACGCGGTCAACCGGTCGCTGCTGCTCGACGGACTGCGCCGGATCGGTCTCGACCGGCTGGCGCCCACCGACGGTGCGTTCTACGTCTACGCCGACGTCTCGGACTTCACCGCGGACTCGCTCGGGTTCTGCTCGGAGCTGTTGGCCGACACCGGCGTTGCGATCGCTCCCGGCATCGACTTCGACACCGCGCGCGGCAATTCGTTCGTCCGGCTGTCGTTCGCCGGACCCTCGAGCGACATAGAAGAGGCGCTGCGGCGCATGGGCCCCTGGCTAGCCGCGCGCTAGCCGCCGAGGAGCGTGTCGAGCCTCCGTCGAGATCGACGTTTTGCAGGGAAAGTTCGAGAAGGGCACTGCAGAAGGTCGATCTCGCGCACCGACGCGTCCGTGCCCGCTGTCAGCCGCCGAGGAGCCTGTCGATGCGCGCCTGAAGCGCGGCGCGCTCGCCCACGTGGATGCCGAACCGGTCGCCCAGGGCGTCGACGACGGCGGCCGCGTCGGGCAGGAGGCGTTTCTCGCTGCCGTCGGCCCGGTGCCAGGTGAGCTCGCGGCCGGCCAGGTTGACCCGGCCGTCGTCGGTGACCAGTGCGGCCATCAGGCCGGTCACGAAGATCGACGACGGGTGCGTCGAGACGAACCAGCTGCCCACCTGCAGGTCGACATCCGGCTCGGTCCGCGTGGTGAACTCGTAGAGCGGTTGCCATTCGCCGCGCACCATGGCCTGCAACAACAGCCCGTCGCCGCGGTCCTCCAGCCGGTAGGGCTCGTGCGTGGTCTGCTGGACGCTGCCGGTCTCGATGCGCAGGGGCGAGGGCGGCGTGAGGCCGCCGAAGCCGACATCGACCAGATAGGCCCCGCGGGCACCGGGGAACCGCACCGCCAGCAGGGTGTGCGTCCGCGTCGGGAAGGGCGCATCGGGCGGGCGCATCCAGAGCACCCGGGCGCCCAGGCGCCGCACCCGGAAGCCGAGTTCGGCCAGCACGTATCCCATCAGCCCGTTCTGCTCGTAGCAGTAGCCGCCCCGCCGCCGGCGGACCAGCTTGTCGTAGAGGGACGCCGCGCTCAGGTCGTCGACGGGCACCCCCAGCAACGGGTCGAGGTTCTCGAACGGAATCGCCCTCGCGTGGGCCGACACCAGCTCCTGCAGCACCTGCAGGCCCGGCTCGGCGGGGCCGCAATAGCCGACGCGGGCGAAATACCCGTTCAGATCCAGAGTCATACAGCCATTCTGCTGCCGGTCCCGGCCGCCGCGCGCCCGCGGAGCCGCTTCGACAGGTCATACCCGCGGGGGTATTATCGCGAACATGCCTGACGTCGACCTCTACCTGGATCCGGTGTGCCCGTTCTCCTGGGTCACCTCGCGCTGGCTGCTCGATGCCGCGCACGCCACCCACACACCGGTCACCCTGCGCCAGATGAGCCTGGCCGTTCTCAACGAGGGCAAGGAACTCGAGGGCAAGCAAAAGCGCATGATGGAACGGTCACGACGGCTGGGGCGCCTGTTCGCCGCGGTCGTCGGCAAGCACGGACAGGACGCGTTCGCGCGCCTCTACGACTCGCTGGGCGCCCAGATCCATGTGCGCGAGGACGAGCTGACCGGCGGCGAGATCAGGGAGATACTGGCCAAGTGCGGACTTCAGGAATCGCTCGCCGACGCGCTCGACGACAGCGGTTTCGACGCGGACGTCAAACGTAGCCACCAAGCCGCCCAGGACACACTCGGCGGCTCCGCCGGCAGCCCGATCATCGTGGTGGACGGCCGCGGGTTCCACGGCCCGGTCATGACACGGATCCCCGGCAACGAGGACGGCGTCCGCCTGCTCGAAGCGGTGCTCATCGCCGCGCAGACACCCGAATTCGCAACACTGCAACGGCCCGTGCAGGGGCCGCCGACGCTCGAGGAGGAGCCCCGCTGATGTGTCACCCCGTCAAATGCCGCACCTGCGGGAAAACGACATGGTCCGGGTGCGGAGCGCACGTGGAGCAGGTCCGCCGGACCGTGCCGGCGGCGCAGTGGTGCCCGGGCCATCCCAAGGAGCCCGGGCAACGCTGGTGGCAGCGCGGCCGGAGCTGACCGGAACATGCGGCGAGCGGCCCCCTCCGACGACCGCCCGCCGCATGTCGTCGCCGGGTTTTCGCGGCTTTTCGGGGGCTATTTGACCTGCTGAGCGGAGGCGTGCTGAACCGGGTCCTGGTCCAGGGTGAAGCCCCAGGAGCTGTTGGACTCGGCGTGCTCGAAGCCCTCGCGGGTTCCCCCGCCGTTGCTGCCCGACTCGCCGAACGTGCCGGAGTCGGCGACGTAGGCGTGCCCCAGCTTCTCGTCGCCGGGCAGCTTTCCGGGCGGGAAGTTGTCCTCGATGGCCGACAGCGCGGCCTCGAACATCTTCTGGTGGGCGATCTCGCGGGTCATCAGGAAGTTCAGCGTGTCCTTGGCGCCGCTGTCGTCGGTGAGCTTGATCAGCCGCTCGTAGACGATCTTCGCCCGCGCCTCCGCGGCGATGTCGGAGCGCAGATCGGTGGCCGGCGAGCCGAGGGTGTCGATGTATGCGGCGGTGAATGGCGCCCCCTGCGAATCGGTGAGCCGCGGCCCGCCCCCGCCCAGCACGTTCGCCCCGCTGTTGAGCGCGACGGTCGCGGAATCGGGCATCTTGCCGTCCAGCAGCTCACCGAGGTAGGTGCCCTCGACCTGGTCGACCAGCTCCGAGGGCGAACCCTTCAGCAGCATCGAAAGCATCTGGGCCACCATCTCGAGGTGCGAGAGCTCCTCGGTGGCGATGTCGAGCAGCATGCTGCGCCGCGGTCCGTGCGGCTCGTTCCAGCCCTGCAGGAAGTAGCGCATCGCCGCCGCGAGCTCCCCGTTGGGGCCGCCGAACTGTTCCAGCAGGAGCTTGGCGAACGCCGGGTCCGGGTCGTCGACCCGGACGGTGTACATCATCTTCGTGTTGTGCAGAAACATCGAGCACTCCTCAACAGCTCAGCGGAGACGGGTGGGTCCGATAGCCCGTGGGCTGTGAGGGCAGTACCCGATGTGGGGCGCCTCAATCCGGGCACGACACGTACTATCTACGTACGTAGGTAGTACATAGATCGGATGGGAAGGACTCCTCGATGCCACGCCTTTCGGCCGCCCCGCTCGTCGCCCTCGCCGTCGCGGCGGTCATCGCGGCATGCGGCTCCCCCGAGAAGCCGTCCGCAGCGCCGAACGCGACCGCTTCGTCCCCGCACGCTGCCGCCGGCCAGGCTACCGGGGTGCCGGCACAGCTGCAGTTTTCCGCGAAAACGCTGGCGGGACAGACTTTTTCCGGAGAAAGCCTGGCGGGCAAGCCGGCGGTGCTGTGGTTCTGGGCACCGTGGTGCCCGACGTGCCAGCAGGAGGCCCCCGTCGTCGCCAAGGTCGCGGCGGCCAACCCGCGCGTGACGTTCGTCGGGGTGGCGGCGCGCGACCAGGTGTCGTCGATGCAGTCCTTCGTCGACAAATACCACCTCGGCGGGCTCACCCAGTTGGACGACACCGACGGGGCGGTGTGGGCCAAATTCGGCATCACGCGCCAACCCGCGTGGGCGTTCGTCGGCGCCGACGGCAGCGTCGACGTCGTCAAGGGCCGGCTCACCGAATCCCAATTGACCGAGCGGATCAGCGGGTTGGGCAACCGGTGATCGACACCGCCGCGCTGAGCTTCGCGCTGGGCGCCGGGCTGGTGGCCGCGCTCAACCCCTGCGGCTTCGCCTTCCTCCCCGGCTACCTGGGGTTGGTGATCGCCGGCAGCCACGACGTCTCACGCCCGGCGGCCCTGCTGCGCGCCGCCGGGGCCACCGCCGGCATGTCGCTGGGCTTTTTGACCGTGTTCGGCACCTTCGGCCTGGTGATCTCACCCGTGATCGCCTCGGCGCAGAGGTATCTGCCGTTCGCCACCGTGGTGATCGGGCTGCTGCTCGTCGGCGTGGGAATCTGGCTGGTGGCCGGCAAGGACATCGCCGTCGTGCTTCCCAAACGCTTCGGGGGCACGCCGACGGGGCGGCTGGGATCGATGTACGGCTACGGCGTGGGCTATGCGATCGCATCGCTGTCATGCACGATCGCACCGTTTCTCGCGGTGATCAGCATGACGTTCAAACAGGGCTCGGTGCTCTCCGGCGTGCTGGCCTTCCTCGCCTATGCCGCCGGGATGAGCATCATGGTGGGGGTCGCGGCGCTGGCCGTCGCGCTGGCCGGTTCGTCGGCCACCTCGGCGTTTCGGCGCGTGCTGCCCTTCGTCGGCCGGATCGCCGGCGTGGTCGTGCTGCTCACCGGCCTGTACGTGGCCTACTACGGCTATTACGAAATCCGGTTGTATTTCAGCGATGCCGGCGCCGACGACCCGGTGGTCGGGGCCGCCGGTGACGTACAGAGCCGCCTGGCGGACTGGGTCAACGGCCTGAGCCCGTGGATGCTGCCGACCGCGGGTGTGGCGCTCGTCGCCGCCGGGGTCATCTGGCATGCCGTGGCCCGGTGGCGCACCGGCCGGCAGGACACCGGCACCGCGGTGGTCACAGCTGGCAGGCCAGCGCCACCACCGCCGGGGTGATAGAAGCGAAACATATTGCCGCGCAGAGCGTCACGCGCTCCCGCCACCGTGTGCGGCGGGGCGCCGGAATCGCCAGGCGCGCGGCGCGGGCCAGCGTCGCGGTGCCCGAAGCGCCCAACGCCGCCGAGGCCATTGCCGGTGAGTCACCGCTGAGAGCCAGCAGGCCCCGCAACACCGGCATCTTCCCGTGTAGCCGGACCGCGGTGTCGTCGGCGCACATCTCGAGCAGGCGGGCCGCGGCTTCGGCGGCCGCGGCGAACAACGCCCACCGCGGCAGGCTCGCGGCGATCGCGCGCAGCACCATCAGGACGTCATGGTGGCGCCCGGCCAGATGGGCGTTCTCGTGGGCCAGCACTGCGGCCAGCTGCACCTCGTCGAGCCGGCCGAGCGCCGCGGTGGTGACCACGACGATGGACTGCGGCCGGTCGGCCACGCAGTAGGCCGCCGGCTGCGGCGCCGCAACCACGACGACGCCGGGCCGGTCACCGGGGACCCCAACCACCCGGGCGGTCGACGCGTGCAGCCGGCTCCGCGCTCGTTGCCGCCGCACCTGGCGGCCGATACGCCAGCCGGCGACGGCGGTGACCACTACACCGGCCACCCACAGGCACACCGCGAGCGCCGAGGCGGCCGCGCGCGGCAACCCCAGTGCACCGCTGACGCCCAACACCTTCAGACACAGGGTCAGTTCCCCGTGGCGCCACATGCTTTGCGCCGCCGCGGCGCCCAGGACGGCGAGCGCGCCGAACCACGCTCCGAGCGCGGCGACCACCGCCGTCAGCCAGGATGCCAGCGCCAGGCGGGGATGCGCGCCGATGCCGGTGACCCGGCGCAGCAGCCGCGGAGCCAGCCAGGCCAGCCCGCACCCGTACCCCAGCAGCAACAGGGCGGCGTTCACGACCCGGGCCGATCGTCGATGATGCGCCGCAGGAAGTCGCGGACCCGCAGCGACTCGCCCTCGTCCATCTGTTCGAGGAAATGCGCCAGCACCAGGTCGGAGTCACCGCCGGCGGCGAAGGCGTCCCGCATCAGCGTCGCGGAATGTTCCTCGCGGGTCATGGTCGGCCAGTAACGGAAGGCCTTTCCCGCCCGTTCCCGTTGCAGCCAGCCTTTGCGGTGCAGGTTGTCCATGGTGGACATGACGGTGGTGTAGGCGATCTGCCGGTCACGAGCCAGGTCGTCGAAAATGTCGCGGACGGTGACAACCTCGGCGCGGTTCCACACGCGGTCCATGACGACCGCCTCGAGTTCGCCGAAGCGCCGAACGCGCACAGCCCCGAATCTTACCTGCGCAGCCGGCGGCAATCGTGGGCGATCCGCTCCCCGCGCGCACACAGCATGCCGAAGGTGAAGCCGTCCTCCCCCCGCAGCGTCCCCCACCGCGGCGCCCATCCCGCGCAGGGCCTGCTCGGCGAGCGCGGTGTCCTGATGCTCGCCGAGCAGGTTCTGGATGTGCTTGTAATGCCCGATGGTTCGCTTCGCACGCTTCGGCTTGCCCCGGGGCCGGCACAGTTCGGCGGCGCGGCGGCCCAGCGCCGCAGCACCGCCAGAATGTTTTGGTAGCGTTGCGATTTCATCGCCGCCGTCGCCGCTTTGCGCGCCGGGCGCTCGGCGGCGTGCAGATCCTTGCGGATCCGCGACTTGACCGGCCACAGGACCAACTTCCTGGGCAGGCCGTCGACCGCGGCGATGAACCGGTTGCGCTGGACCTGGCAGCCGCGGACCTCGCCCGGCAGCGACGCGAACCACCTCAGCTCAGCGTCCATGTCGCCGATCTCGGGGCGTCGAGCGCCGTGTCGAACACCGGAAGTGTGCTGGCACCCGCCGGATCGCCACCCGCGTGTCGTGGACGGCGTCCTCGCCGAGGTGATGGGCGTTGAAGATACACCTGCTAAACATGCGGCGTTCGCCGGCGGCTACGACTACAGCCAGGTGTCCTGGGTGGTGGTGGTCAGGAACGCTTCCAGGTCGTCACGCCATTGGGCCGGCGTCGTCTTGTCGGGTTCGATGCCGGTGTACTCGCCGCGGTAGAACAGCAGCGGCCGCGGCTTGATCTTGGGCGCCTCCGAGAGCGAACGGACCGCGCCGAACACCACGAAATGATCGCCGCCGTCGTGCACGGAGGCCACGGTGCAGTCGATGAAGGCTAGCGATCCGTCGATGATCGGTGAACCGAGTTCCGAAGGGCGCCAGTCGATCCCGGCGAATTTGTCCGGCTCTTTGGACCCGAACCGGGCCGAGACATGCCGTTGCTTCTCGGTCAGCACGTTGACGCAGAACCGGCCACTGGCCTCGATCGCCTGCCAGGATCGGGACACCTTGGTCGGGCAGAACAACACCAGCGGCGGGTCCAGTGACAGTGCGGCGAAGGACTGGCAGGCGAAGCCGACCGGGACCTCGTCGTGCACCGTGGTGATGATCGTGATCCCGGTGCAGAACTGGCCCAGCACCTGCCGGAAGGCCCGTGGATCGATGGAGTCCGCCACAATCAGCCCCGGATCAGCCGCTCATCCCGACCGTGAAGTCGTGGCCCCACAGGCTCACCGCGGTGCTTTCCCGGGCGATCCAGTCGTTGTCGTCGACTTGCCTTCCCTCACAACCGAACTCAACGTCGAAGCCGCCGGGCGTCTTCATGTAGAACGACAGCATCAGGTCGTTGACGTGACGACCCAGGGTCGCCGACATCGGCACCTTGCGGCGCAGGGCCCGGTCCAGGCACAGACCCACGTCGTCGGCGTTCTCGACCTCCATCATCAGGTGCACGATGCCGCTCGGCGTCGGCAGCGGCAGAAACGCCAGGCTGTGGTGGCGCGGGTTGCAGCCGAAGAAGCGCAGCCAGGCCGGCGCCCCGTCGGCGGGCCGGCCTACCACCTGCGGCGGCATCCGCATCGAGTCGCGCAGCGTGAAGCCGAGCACGTCGCGGTAGAAGTGCAAGGCCTCGTCGTCGTCGCGGGTGGAGAGCACCACGTGCCCCAGGCCCTGCTCGCCGGTGACGAACCGGTGGCCGTACGGGCTGACCACGCGGCGGTGCTCGAGCGCGACGCCGTGGAACACCTCCAGGCAGTTGCCGGACGGGTCAGAGAACCGGATCATCTCGGCCACCCGGCGGTCGGCCAGCTCGGCGGCCGTGGCCTCCTTGTAGGGCACCCCCTCCACGTCGAGCCGGTTGCGGATCTCCTGCAGCCCTTCGGCGTTGGCGCACTCCCAGCCGGCCTCCAGCAACCGGTCCTGCTCGGCAGGCACGATCACCAGCCGGGCCGGGAAGTCGTCCATGCGCAGGTACAGCACCCCTTCCGTGGCGCCGCTGCCCTCGACCATGCCGAGGACTTTGAGGCCGTACTCGCGCCAGGCCGCCATGTCGGTGGCCCCGATGCGCAGATAGCCCAGCGACCGGATGCTCATTTCGCGCCTCCCAGGAAATCAACGGTCAGCTTGTTGAACTCGTCGAACTTCTCCACCTGCGCCCAGTGCCCACACTGCCCGAAGACGTGTAGTTGCGCACGCGGAATCGTCTTCAGCGCCACCAGCGCGCCGTCCAGCGGGTTGACGCGGTCCTCGCGCCCCCAGATCAGCAGGACGGGCTGCCGCAGCCGGTACACCTCGCGCCACATCATGCCGAGTTCGGCGTCGGCCCCGGCGAAAGACATGCCCATCGCCCGGGTCGCCGTCAGCGACTCCGGCGTGGCGGCCAGGGCGAATCGCTCGTCGACCAGCTCGGGGGTGATCAGTTTCTGATCGTGGACCATCACCCGCAGGAACGCTTCGAGGTTCTCGCGGGTGGGCTCCATGGAGAACTTGCCCAGCCGCTTGACGCCCTCGGTCGGGTCGGGCGCGAACAGGTTGATGCTCAGCCCGCCGGGGCCCATCAACACGAGGCGGCCGGCCCGGTCGGGATAGTCCAGCGCGAACCGCACCGCCGTGCCCCCACCCAGCGAATTGCCCACCAGCGGAACGCGACCGAGGCCCAACCGGTCGAACAGCCCCTTGAGCGCTCGCGCGGCGTAGCGGTTGAACTGCCCGTGCTCGGGGCGCTTGTCGGAGAGGCCGTAGCCGGGCTGGTCGACGGCCAGCACGTGAAAATGCCGCGCCAGCACCGGAATGTTGCGCGCGAAGTTCGTCCAGCTCGCCGCGCCCGGCCCGCCGCCGTGCAGCAGCACCACGGTCTGGTCGTGGCCGGCACCGGCCTCGTGGTAGTGCAACCGCAGCGGCCCGTCGACGTCCACCTCCACGAACCGCGAGGTGGACTCGAACGTCAACTCCCCCGTGACCGTCATGGCCTAGACCATGGTGTCGCCGGGGGGCAACCCGAACTCGTGGTTGCCGAAGATCACGTACGCGCGCTCGGGGTCGTTGGCGGCGTGCACCCGCCCGGCGTGCGCGTCGCGCCAGAATCGTTGGATCGGAGCGTCACTGGCCAGCGCGGTGGCACCGGAGGCCTCGAACAGCCGGTCGATCGAGGCGATCGAGCGGCCCGTGGCCCGCACCTGGTCGCGGCGAGCCCGGGCGCGCAGCTCGAACGGGATCTCCTTGCCCGCGGCCAACAGCGCGTACTCGTCGCCCACGTTGCCGATCAATTGGCGCCACGCCGCGTCGATGTCGCTGGCCGCCTCGGCGACGCGCACCTTGGCGAACGGGTCGTCCTTGGCCTTCTCCCCAGCGAACGCCGCGCGCACCCGCTTGCCCTGATGCTCCACGTGCGCGCCATAGGCGCCGTAGGCCATCCCCACGATCGGCGCCGAGATGGTGGTGGGATGCATCGTGCCCCAAGGCATCTTGTACACCGGGGCGGTGTTCGTCCGCAGGCCCCCCGCGGTGTGGTCGTTCATCGCCTTGTAGGACAAAAACCGGTGCCGAGGCACGAAGACGTCCTCGACGACCACGGTGTTGCTGCCGGTGCCACGCAACCCGACGACATGCCACACGTCGTCGATGCGGTAGTCGCTGATCGGGATCAAGAAGCTGCCGAAGTCCACCGGCCGGCCGTCCTTGATCACCGGCCCGCCCACGAAGACCCACGTCGCGTGGTCACAACCCGACGACCAGGCCCACGAACCGTTGACCACGTACCCGTCGTCGGTGACCACGCCGGCGCCCATCGGCGCGTACGACGACGAGACCCGCACGTTGGAGTCCTCGCCCCACACGTCCTCCTGGGCCTGCTGATCGAACAGCGCCAGGTGCCAGTTGTGGACACCGATGATCGAGCTCACCCAGCCGGTCGAACCGCACGCGCTCGCCAGCCGGCGGACCGCCTCGTAGAACATGGTGGGGTCGGCTTGCAGCCCGCCCCACTGCTCGGGCTGCAACAAGGTGAAGAAGCCGATGTCCTGAAGGTCCTGCACGGTCTCGGCGGGTAACCGGCGCAGCTCCTCCGTCGCCTGCGCGCGCTCCCGGATCCGCGGCAGCAGATCATCGATGCCGGCCAACACCGACTGCGCATCGCGCTGTTGAATGGACGTCACTTAGGGTGCCTCCTGAGCCAAACTTACGCAGTGGACTTACACCAGAGACTAGAACACGTTCCGATTCGTGTCGAGCAGGGTATTCCTGCGGCTGGTAGCAATAAGGATCGGCTTTTCTGTAACATGTTCTAGTTGCGACGAGAGGGAGGATGGGTCTTGGTCGAGACGAATCTCGACGAGCCACTCGGCGGCCACGTCCTTGAGCTGCAGATCGCCGCGGTGGTCGACGAGACCGACGATGCGCGGTCGCTGGTGTTCGCGGTGCCCGAGGGCTCGAGCATCCCCGCGCAGCGGCTCCGGTATGCGCCGGGGCAGTTCCTGACGCTGCGCGTCCCCAGCGACCGCACCGGCTCGGTGGCGCGCTGCTACTCGCTGTGCAGCTCGCCGTTCACCGACGACGCGCTCGCGGTCACCGTCAAACGGACCGCCGCCGGATACGCGTCCAACTGGCTGTGCGACCACGCGCACGCCGGCATGCGGATCCACGTGCTGGCACCGTCGGGCACCTTCGTGCCCAAGACGCTCGACGATGACTTCCTGCTGCTGGCCGCCGGCAGCGGCATCACGCCGATCATGTCGATCTGCAAGTCGGCCCTGGCCGAGGGCAGCGGGCAGGTGACGCTGCTCTACGCCAACCGCGACGACCGCTCGGTGATCTTCGCCGACACCCTGCGCGAGCTGGCCGGCAAATATCCCGACCGGCTCACGGTCGTGCACTGGCTGGAGACGCTGCAGGGCCTGCCGGACGCGACCGCGCTGGCGAAGCTGGCCGCCCCCTGCGCCGACCGGCCCGCGTTCATCTGCGGACCCGGCCCGTTCATGGACGCGGCGCGGCAGGCCCTCGAGGCGCTGCATGTGCCGGCGCAGCAGATCCACATCGAGGTGTTCAAGTCGCTGGACTCCGACCCGTTCGCGGCGGTCGCACTCGACGATGCCGGCGAGGGCGACGAGCCGCCAGCCACCGCGGTGGTGGAACTCGACGGCGAAACGCACACGGTGTCCTGGCCGCGCAACGCCAAGCTGCTCGACGTGCTGCTCGCCAAAGGTCTGGACGCCCCGTTCTCCTGCCGGGAGGGCCACTGCGGCGCGTGCGCGTGCACCCTGCGCGGCGGCAAGGTCACCATGGAGGTCAACGACGTCCTCGAGCAGCAGGATCTCGATGAGGGCCTGATCCTGGCCTGTCAATCCCTCCCGGAATCTGATTCGGTGGAAGTCACCTACGACGAATAGGCGCGGGATTACATTCACCGTGAAATCGGTCAACCCGGGAAGGGGCATCATGAAGCGGCTGATGACGGGATTCGCAGTCATCGCAACCGCGCTGGCGTTCCTGCCCGCTCCCCTCGCACCGATGGCCCGGGCGGCGGCCAACACCGCCACGACCCTGTTCCCGCTCGACGGCCCCAACCAGCTCGAGACGCACACCTTCCTCAACTGTTTCTCCTCCGATGGGCACTGCGACTTCACCGCCGGCGCCGACATGCGCACGCCCGACGGCGTCACCGGCTTCCCGCCCGGACTGTGGGCCCGCCAGACCACCGAGATCCGGTCCCCGAACCGGATGGCTTACCTCGACGCGCACGCCGACGGCGAGCACGAGCGGGTCATGAAGGCCATGGGCACCGACGAGATCACCGACGTCTATTTCGGTGAGGGGCCGCCGGACAAGTACCAGACGACCGGCCGCATCGACTCCACCGACTGGTCGACCGGCCGGCCCAAAACCGACGTCAGCGTGATCGTCTGCACCCACATGCAGGTCGTCTACCCCGGCGTCAACATCACCTCGCCCAGCACCTGCGCGCAGACGACGTTCTCCTAGGAGTTCTTTTCCGGATTACCCCGGTGCGGCGCCTCGGCCGCGGGCCGACCTACCCGCTTCGGGTCAGCGCGCGGCGGTGGCGTGTAGCCGCTCTCCCGGAAACCCCTCGGGTTCAACCGGCTTGGCCGCGCCCAACTCCCGCGTCAGGAAGCCGGTGAGTTCTCCGATCGCGCTCATCAACGGGGCCGGGAACACGATGGTGGTGTTCTTCTCCACGCCGAGTTCGAGCAAGGTCTGCAGGTTGCGCAGCTGCAGCGCCAGCGGGTGCCGCATCATCGTGTCGGAGGCGTCGCCGAGCGCGGCGGCGGCGCGCGCCTCTCCTTCGGCGGCAATTATTTTGGCCCGCTTCTCCCGCTCGGCCTCGGCCTCGCGAGCCATCGCGCGCTTCATGCTGTCGGGCAGCTGGATGTCCTTGAGCTCCACCAGGGTGACCTCCACGCCCCACTCGACGGTGGTGGTGTCGAGGATCTGGCGGATGCTGCCGTTGATCTTCTCCGTCTGGGCCAGCACCTCGTCGAGGGAGTGCTGCCCGACGACGTTACGCAGCGTGGTCTGAGCGATCTGATCGATCGCGGCGCGGACGTTTTCGATGACCACGACGGACTTGCGGGCATCGATCACCCGGAAGTAGGCGACCGCGGCGATGTCGACGCTGACGTTGTCCCGGGTGATGATGCCCTGGGACTGGATCGGCATCGTCACGATGCGCATCGAGACCCGCCACAGCCGGTCGATGACCGGAACGATGAACCGCAACCCGGGTTCGCGGACACCGATCACCCGGCCGAGACGGAAGTGCACGCCCCGCTCGTACTGCTGCACCACCCGGACCGACGCGGCGAGCAACAGCATGCCCACGAAGACGACGATCGCGGTGGCGACCATTGCGTCATAGCTCACAAGCATCAACGCTAGAAGCTCCGCCGCCGGCCGTCAGCAGCCACAAGTCCCGAGCCGCATGGCCGAAAGGCCCTCGCCGTCAGCGGGGCAGCCCGAGCAGCCGCTCGGCGGCGACGGTGAGCAGGATCTGCTCGGTACCGCCGGCGATCGTCAGGCAGCGGGTGTTGAGGAAGTCGAACACCGCCTGGTTGTGGACCAGCCCGCCGCCCTCGCTCACGTCCATCATGTATTCGGCCAGCGCCTGCCTGTAGCGCACCCCGATGAGCTTGCGCACGCTGGACTGAGCCCCGGGGTCCTGGCCGCCCACGGCGAGCTGCGCGATGCGCTGGTCCAGCAGCGCGCCCGTCTGGGCCAGGACGATGAGCCGCGCCAGCCGGTCCTGCTGGGCCGCGTCGAGATCGAGCCGGGCCAGCACCTCGAGCAGCTCTTCCATCGGGTTGCCCAGGGCGGTACCGGTGGCCATGGCCACGCGCTCGTTGGCCAGCGTGGTGCGCGCCAGCCGCCAGCCGTCGTTCACGGCGCCGACCACCATCTCGTCGGGCACGAACACGTTGTCCAGGAACACCTCGTTGAACAGTGAGTCGCCGGTGATCTCGCGCAACGGCCGGATCTCGATGCCGGGCGATTTCATATCGACCAGGAAGTAGGTGATGCCCTTGTGTTTCGGGGCGTCCGGGTCGGTGCGCGCCAGGCACACGCCCCAGCGCGCCTTGTGCGCAGCCGAGGTCCACACCTTCTGCCCGGTCAGCAGCCAGCCGCCCTCGCCCCTTACCGCCTTGGTGCGCAGCGAGGCCAGGTCGGAGCCGGCGCCCGGCTCGGAAAACAGTTGACACCAGAGGAATTCGCCGCGCAGCGTGCCCGGCACGAAACGTTCGATCTGCTCCGGCGTGCCGTGTTCGAGGATGGTCGGCGCCGCCCACCAGCCGATCACCAGGTCGGGACGCGCCACGCCGGCCGCCGCCAACTCCTGGTCGATCAGCAGCTGTTCGGCCGGCGAGGCGCCGCGCCCGTAGGGCGGCGGCCAGTGCGGCGCCTGCAGGCCGGCCTCGGCCAGCGCCACCTGACGCTTCTCCTCGGGCAGCGCGGCGACGTCGGCGACGGCCGCGGCGATCTCGGGCCGCAAACCCTCGACGTCGGTGAGGTCGATGCCCAGGCGGCGGCGCACACCGCCCTGGGTCAGCGCGCTGATGCGGCGCAGCCAGCGTTCGGTGCCGCCGAGGAACCGGCCGCTGCTGTGCGCCCGGCGCAGGTACAGGTGCGCGTCGTGCTCCCAGGTGCAGCCGATGCCGCCGAGCACCTGGATGCAGTCCTTGACGTTGGCCTTCGCGGCGGTGATACACGTGCTCGCGGCCAGGGCCGCCGCGATCGCGAACTGGGCCGCATCAGGGTCCCCGGCGGCGCACGCGGCGTCGGCGGCGGCCACCTCGGCCTGCTCGGCGCGGCACAGCATCTCCGCGCATAGGTGCTTGACGGCCTGGAAGCTGCCGATCGGCTTGCCGAACTGCTCGCGCACCTTGGCGTAGGCGACCGCGGTGTCCAGCGACCACCGGGTCACGCCGGCCAATTCGGCGGCCAGCACCGTCGCGGCCAGTTCCTCGACGCGACCCTCCGGCACCTCGAGCACGGTGACGGGCGCCGACGTCAGCACCACCCTGGCCAGCGGCCGGGAGAAGTCGGCGGCCCGCAGCGGGTCGAGCCGCACGCCCTCGCCGGCGGCGTCGATCAACAGCCACTTCCCGTCGGCCGGGGCCAGCAGCAGGCCGCCCGACGCGGCGCCGGACACCAGCGGCAGGATTCCCGACGCCGTCACGCCGTCGAAGCGCAGATCGCCTTCGAGCGCCAGGCCGGCGAAGCGCTCGCCGGAGGCGAGCTCCGCCAGCACTTCGGGCTCGGGCACGACCAGCGTGGCCAGCGCGGTGGTCGCGACCGGCCCGGGCACCAGCGCCTTGGCCGCCTCTTCGACCATCGCGCACAGGTCCTCGATGCTGCCGCCCGCTCCCCCGCATTCCTCGGCGACGGCCACGCCGAAGATGCCGAGGTCGGCCAGGCCCGCGAACACCGGCCGCCAGGCGTCGGCGCTGCCCTGCCGACGGCGCGGATCGCCGCGGTCCCGCCCGGCCCCGAACTCGAATTGCGGGCCCAGTCGCGCACCAACTCCCGCGCCGCGAACTGCTCGTCGGTGACGGTCGCTACCACGTGTGAGCCCTCCGTGTCATGTTCCGGGGTGACGAATCCGGCGTTGACCGACGGTCCGCATTGTCCGATTCCTCCGCGGGTTGCTGCGCAACCCGCATCGTCATCAGACTAGAACGTGTTCTAATAGTGCCAGCGATCGACCGTCAAGTAAAACTGCATTACAGCAGCACACGTGGCTGTCCCGGCGGTACGGAGGTGGGAAATTCACACTCAGCGTGCGTATCGTTTGCAAGCGAACCGCCCACGGGAGGAGCGATCCGTCAGATGCCAGCCAACACGAACTCGGGCCGAGTGTCCGACTCGCAGCCGCGCGAGGTCATGAACGTGGCGGTCCTGGCCGAGTCCGAACTCGGTTCGGAGGCGCAGCGGGAGCGCCGCAAGCGCATCCTCGACGCCACGATGGCCATCGCGTCCAAGGGCGGCTACGAGGCGGTCCAGATGCGGGCGGTCGCGGACCGCGCCGACGTCGCGGTGGGGACGCTGTACCGGTACTTCCCCTCGAAGGTGCACCTGCTGGTGTCGGCGCTGGGCCGGGAATTCAGCCGCATCGACGCCAAGACCGACCGCTCCGCGGTGGCCGGGGCCAGTCCGTTCCAGCGGCTGAACTTCATGATCGGCAAGCTCAACCGGGCGATGCAGCGCAACCCGCTGCTCACCGAGGCTATGACCCGCGCCTACGTCTTCGCCGACGCGTCCGCCGCCAGCGAGGTCGACCAGGTTGAGAAGCTCATCGACTCGATGTTCGCCCGGGCCATGGCCGACGGCGAACCCACCGAGGACCAGTACCACATCGCCCGGGTGATCTCGGACGTGTGGCTGTCGAACCTGCTGGCGTGGCTCACCCGGCGCGCTTCGGCGACCGACGTCAGCAAGCGCCTCGACCTGGCGGTGCGACTGCTGATCGGCGACACCGAACGGGCCCCTTAGCCGGGAGGTCCGACGGTCCGGCCCCGGATCAGCTCGGTGTCCAGCAGGTCGATGACCGGCAGCCCCGTGCGCGGTGGCCGCAGCAGGAGTTCACCGGCGCGACGGCCCTTGCGCAGGCTCGGCTGCACCATCGTGGTCAGGCCCCGGCTGATCGCCTCGGGCACCCCGTCGAACCCGGTGACGCTGATCTGGCCGGGCACGTAGATGCCGCGCGCCCGAAGGTAATCCATGGCTGACAGGGCCAAGACGTCCGCGGTGCACATCAGCGCGGTGATCCGCGGATTGGCCTCGAGCGCCACCCGCGCGGCGTCGCCGCCCGACTCGGGCAGGTGCTCGTAGCTTTCCACCACGGTCAGCGACTCCGGGTCCACACCGGCGTCGCTCATGGCCTCCCACACGCCGAGGATGCGTTCGCGCTGCACGTCGAAGGCCGGTGAGCGCAGCCGGTCGGCGTCTACCAGGCCCTGCCGGCGGTCCCGGCTCAGCCGCATGGTCAGCAACCCGATCTCGCGGTGACCCAGCCCCACCACGTACTCGGCGAGCTCGCGCATCGCCGCCCGGTCGTCGATGCCCACCCGGGACACCCCCGACAAACCCTTGGGCTGGTCGACCACCACCACGGGCAGGCGGCGCTGCAGCACCACCTGCAGGTAGGGATCGGCGTCGCAGACCGAATACACCACGAAGCCGTCCACACCGGCGGCCAGCACCGCGGCGGTGCCGTCCTGCAGGCTGCGGGTGGGGCCGACGGCCACCAGCAGCAGGCCCTGCCCCAGCTCCTCGCACGACTGCGCGACTCCCGCGACCAGGTCCCGCGCCGCCGGGTCGCTGAAGAAGTACGTCAGCGGTTCGGCCATTACCAGGCCGACGGCGCCGGCCTTGCGCGTGCGCAACGATCGCGCGACCGGGTCGGGTCCCGGGTAGCCCAGCCGCTTCGCCGCGGCCAGCACGCGTTCGCGCAGGTCGGCGGAGAGCTGATCCGGCCGGTTGAAGGCGTTGGAGACGGTTGTGCGCGAGACCTTGAGGTCGTCCGCCACCGAGGCCAGAGTGGCGCGCCGGCGCGGGGTGGGGCTCACGCTCGGTGAGGCTACAGCGGATCGCCGTCGGCGCCTACGAGGCTCCGCGACGCCACTTTGAAGTGGAAACGATTTTCATTAGTATTATGGGTCGGCCGATCAGGCCACGAAGAACGCCCGGGACGCCCAGCGCCGACGGGACACACACGGCAGGAGTTCACGTGCGCCGTCGCTGGCGATCGGTCTTGTCGATCGCCCTCGCCGGCGCCACGGCCCTCACCGGCTGCGCGTCTCCCGGGCACCCGCACGCGCACACGGTGGTTGCGTCCACCGACGTATGGGGCAGCGTGGCGCAGGCGGTCGCGGGCCGCCATGTCGCCGTCACGTCCCTCCTGAGCGGCGCCGACGCCGATCCCCACGCGTACCGGTTGACCCCCTCGGACGCCGCCGCAATCGCCGACGCCGCCCTGGTCGTCTACAACGGCGGCGGTTACGACCCCTGGGTGAACCCGGCGCTGGCCGGGCGTCCGCGCGTCGCGGCCGTCGACGCCTATTCGTTCGCGGCGTCCCCGGCGCCGGACCGGCAACCACCCGACGAGCACGTCTTCTACGACATGGATGTCGCCAGGTCGGTCGCCGTGTCCATCGCCGACCGGCTGGCGGCCATCGACCCGCCAAACGCCGCCGACTACCGCGCCAACGCCGCCCGGTTCTGCCGCGCGGCCGACGACATCGCCATCTCCGAGCACGCCATCGCTAGCGCGTACCCCGGTGCCGCGGTCGTCGCGACCGAACCGGTGGTGCATTACCTGCTGACCGCCTCGGGCCTGGTGGATCGGACCCCCGCCGCGTTCACCGCGGCCAACGAGGCCGAAACCGATCCCACGCCGGCCGACATGGCATCGGTCCTCGGCCTCATCGAGCACCGGGAGGTCTCGGCGCTGCTGATCAACCCGCAGACGTCGACGCCCGCGGTCGACGGCCTGCGACAGGCCGCACGGCGGGCGGGCGTGCCGGTCACCGAGGTGACCGAGACCCTGCCGGAGCACACCGACTACCTGACCTGGCAGCGTGACACGGTCAACCAGCTGCTCGCCGCCCTGCGCACCAACCGGCGGGCGCAGCCGTGAGCGTGCAAGCGGCCCCAGCCGTCGGCCACCCCGTGCCCACGGTCCGCATGATCGGCGCCCGGCTGGCGTTCGGTGACCGCACGCTGTGGGACCGCCTGGACCTGTCGGTGTCCAAGGGTGAGTTCATCGCGGTGCTGGGCCCCAACGGCAGCGGGAAAACGTCGCTACTCAAGGTGCTGCTCGGGCAGCTGCCGCTCAGTGGCGGCACGGTGCTGGTGGACGGCAGGCCCGTCACCGCCGGCAGCGACCGGGTCGGATACGTGCCGCAACATCGTCCGCTCGACCGTGACGTGATGCTGCGCGGTCGCGACCTGGTCCGGCTGGGCGCCGACGGGCGCCGCTGGGGCGTCGCCCCGCTGCGGTCGGCCGGGCGGGCCCGTCGCCGTGCGGCCGTCCGACGCGCGCTGCGCCAGGTCAACGGCGAGCATCTGGCCGACGCCCGCGTCGGCGTGCTCTCGGGCGGTGAACTACAACGGCTGCGGATCGCGCAGGCGCTGGTCAGCGACCCAGCGTTGCTGCTGTGCGACGAACCGCTGCTCACCCTGGACCCGGCCAACGCCAAACTGGTGGCGGCGCTGATTGACCGCCGCCGCCGGGACGCCGCGACCACCGTCATCGTCGTCACCCACGAGGTCAATCCGATCCTGCCGTACGTGGACCGGGTCCTGTACCTGGTCGACGGCCGCTTCGGGATCGGCAGCGTCGAGCAGGTTATGACCACCGAGACGCTGTCGGCGCTGTACCGGGCCGACATCGAGGTGGTGCAGGTCAAAGGAGGCTACGTGGTGGTGGGCGAGCCGATCGACGGGCACCTCCGGTGAACCACCGCCTCGCCGACGTGCTGGGCCACCTGTTCTCCTTCGACGTCACCGCCCACCTGCTCAGCCACGACTTCGTCCGGCAGGCGCTGCTGGCGGCCGCCCTGCTGGGACTGGTGGCCGGACTGATCGGACCGTTCGTCGTCATGCGCCAGATGTCGTTCGCGGTGCACGGATCCAGCGAACTGTCGCTGACGGGCGCCGCGTTCGCGCTGCTGGTCGGCGCCCCCGTGAGCGTGGGCGCGCTGGCCGGCAGCGCTTTGGCCGCCGCGCTGTTCGGGATCCTCGGCCAGCGCGTCCGGGAACGCGACTCGGTGATCGGGGTGGTGCTGGCGTTCGGGATGGGGCTGGCGGTGCTGTTCGTCTACCTTTACCCGGGCCGGAGCGGCACCAGCTTCGCGTTGCTGACCGGCCAGATCGTCGGCGTCGGCTACACCGGCCTGGCCATGCTGGCACTGGTGTGCCTGCTGGTCGCCGCGGTGCTGGCGGCGTGCTACCGCCCGTTGTTGTTCGCCACCGTCGACCCGGAGGTGGCGGCCGCGCGGGGCGTGCCGGTCCGCGCGCTGGGCGTCGTGTTCGCCGCCCTGGTCGGCGTGGTGGCGGCCCAGGCGGTGCAGATCGTCGGGGCGCTGCTGGTGATGGCGCTGCTCATCACCCCGGCGGCCGCGGCGGTCCGGGTGGTCGCCTCGCCGGCCGCCGCGATCGCGGTCTCGGTGGTCTTCGCCGAGATTTCCGCCGTCGGGGGCATCGTGCTCTCGCTGGCGCCCGGCGTCCCCGTCTCGGTCTTCGTCGCAACCATCTCGTTCGTGATCTACCTGCTGTGCCGGCTACTCGGGCGACGCCGCTATCCGTCGCTTCCCTAAGCTGGGCACGTGGCCCGAATCGACCTGAACGCCGACCTGGGCGAGGGTTTCGGTGTCTGGCGTCTCGGCGACGACGAGGCGATGCTCGAGATCGTCACGAGCGCCAACGTGGCGTGCGGATTCCATGCGGGCGATCCCGCCGGCCTGTTGCAGGTGTGCCGGTCGGCCGCCGAGCGCGGGGTGCGCATCGGGGCCCAGGTGAGCTACCGCGACCTCGCCGGGTTCGGCAGGCGTTTCATCGACGTCGACGCCGAGGAACTGCTCGCCGACGTGGTCTACCAGATCGGCGGGTTGCAGGCGATCGCCCAGGCGTGCGGTTCGACGGTGTCCTACGTCAAACCCCATGGCGCGCTGTACAACACGATCGTCGCCAATCGTGAGCAGGCTGCCGCCGTGGCGGCGGCGGTACACCTGGTGGACGCCGGCCTGCCGGTGCTGGGCATGGCCGGTTCGGCCTTCTTCGAGGAGGCGGCCCGCCTCGGCCTGCGCACGGTCGCCGAGGCTTTCGCCGACCGCGCCTACCACCCGGACGGCAGCCTGGTCTCCCGTCGGGAACGCGGTGCCGTGCTCGACGACCCGGCGGCGATCGCCGAGCGCGTCGCGACCATGGTGACCTCGGGCCACGTCACCGCGATCGACGGCGCCCGTGTCGCCGTCGACGTGGAATCGGTTTGCGTGCACGGGGATTCGCCCGGCGCGGTGCGGATCGCCACCGCGGTGCGTGACCGGCTGCGGGCCGCCGGCTCCGACATCAGGTCGTTCTGCTGATGCGGCTGCGGCTCGGCCGGCCCGATATCGCGCGGTATGCGGACCGCTTCGACGTGCCCGCCGCCGAATCCGGGCTCTCGGTGACCTGGCTGGGCGTGTCGACGCTGCTGGTCGACGACGAGTCGTCCGCGCTGATGACCGACGGGTACTTCTCCCGGCCTCCCCTGGCGCGGGTCGCCGCGGGCACCGTGGCACCGGCACCGGCGCGCGTCGACGGCTGCCTCGCCCGCGCCAGGGTGTCCCGGCTCGCGGCGGTCATCCCGGTGCACACCCACATCGACCACGTCCTGGACTCCGCCCTGGTCGCCGACCGCACCGGCGCGCAGCTGGTCGGCGGGCGATCGGCGGCCAATGTCGGGCGGGGGTACGGCCTGGCACCGAACCGGCTGGTCGTCGCGGTCGACGGCGAACCGATCCGGTTGGGCGCCTACGACGTCACGCTGGTCCGGTCGCGGCACTGCCCGCCCGACCGGTTTCCCGGGGTGATCGATGCGCCGCTGACCCCGCCGGTGCGCGCGTCGGCCTACCGCTGCGGAGAGGCATGGTCGGCGCTGGTGCACCACCTGCCGTCTGGCCGGCGGCTGCTGATCCAGGGCAGCGCCGGCTTCGTCGAGGGCGCGCTGGCCGGCCAGAGCGCGGACGCGGTCTACCTCAGCGTCGGCCAGCTCGGCCTTCAGCCTCGGTCCTACCTCGTCGACTACTGGACGCAGACCGTGCGCGCGGTGGGCGCGCGCAGGGCGATCCTGGTCCACTGGGACGACTTCTTCCGCCCACTGTCCAAGCCGTTGCGCGCCCTGCCCTATGCGGGCGACGACCTGGACGTATCCATCCGAATTCTCGACGAACTGGCCGCACGGGACGGCGTCGCGCTGCACCTGCCCACGGTGTGGCGGCGCGAGAACCCGTGGGCGTGAGACGGATCGAATCGTGATGCTGGCCCTTTCGCTGTTGCTGCTCGCTGTCGTCCTCGGGTTCGCCGTGCTGCGCCCGTCGGGTTGGCCGGAGGCTTTCGCGGCGGTCCCAGCGGCCGCCATCCTCGTCGGGGCCGGCGCGATCTCGGTGCACCAGGCGGTGCGGCAGGTCGCCGACCTGTCCGGTGTGGTGGCGTTCCTGGGGGCGGTGCTGGTGCTCGCCAAACTGTGCGACGACGAGGGCCTGTTCGAGGCCGCGGGTGCGGCGATCGCGCGGGTACGCGTCGGGTCGCACGGGCTGCTGCGCCAGGTGTTCGTCATTGCCTCGACCATCACCGCCGTGCTGAGCCTGGACGCCACCGTGGTGCTGCTGACGCCGGTGGTGCTAGCCAGCGTGCGCCTGCTGCGCACGCCGGTGCGCCCCTACGCCTACGCCACCGCTTCCCTGGCCAACGCCGCGTCGTTGCTGCTGCCGGTGTCGAACCTGACCAATCTGCTGGCCTTCCACGTGGCGGACATCTCGTTCACCAGGTTCGCCCTGGTGATGGCGTTGCCCTGGCTGGTCACCATCGCCGTGGTGTACGCGGTCTTCCGCTGGTTCTTCGCGGCGGACCTGCGCGTCACACCCCAACCCGAGGAACGCGATCCGGCGCCGCGCCCGCCGGTTTTCGTATTGGTGGTGGTGGGGCTGACGCTGGCCGGGTTCGCGGTCGGCCAGTCGGTCGGGGTGGCCCCGGCGTGGGTGGCGCTGGCCGGCGCCTCGGTGCTGGCGATGCGCAGCCTCGGTCGCGGGCACACCTCGGTGGTCGAGATCGTGGGCTCGGCGAGCGTGTCGTTCCTGGTGTTCGTGCTGGGGCTCGGCGTGGTGGTGCACGCGGTCATGCTCAACGGGATGGATGCCGCCATGTCCCATGTGCTGCCGTCCGGTTCGGGTCTCGCTGCGCTGCTGGCGATCGCCGCGGTGGCCGCGGTGCTGGCCAACATCGTCAACAACCTGCCGGCGACGCTGGTGTTGTTGCCGCTGGTGGCGCCCGCCGGGCCGGTCGCCGTGCTCGCGGTGCTGCTCGGGGTCAACATCGGCCCCAATCTGACCTACGTCGGCTCGCTGTCGAACCTGTTGTGGCGCGGCGTGTTGCGCCGTCACGATGTCGAATTCGGGGTCGGGGAGTACAACCGCCTCGGGCTGTGCACCGTTCCGGTGAGCCTGGTGGCGGCCGTGGTCGCCCTGTGGGCGAGTGCGCGGCTGCTGGGCCTCTAGTTCCGGTGGTAGGCCGGCGGCAGCGGCATACCGAGCCCGGCCATTACGCTGCGCGCCAGCGTCGGGTAGTCGGTGATCAGCCCGTCGACCCCGTCGGCGATCTGATCGCGCATGTCGGCGGCGTCGTCGACGGTCCACGGAATGACCCTGAGCCCCAACGCGTGCGCGCGGTCCACGAAGGCTTTGTCCACCAGCGTGTAGTCCGGCGAGGCGGTGTCTGCACCGACCAGCCTCGCCCCGACGAGAGGATCCCCGACGAAGGCTGGGTCGACGCCGTTCAACCACGGCGAATCCGGTACCCACGTCGTGTGGTCCCACAACGCCGCCAGGGGAATCAACGGGTCGGCCCGGCGCACCAGCGGTAGCGTCCGCCAGTCGAAGCTCTGTATCTCCACGCGATCGGCCTTGCCCGCCGCCCGGACCGCGGCCAGTATCACGTCGACGAACTGCTGGGGGTCGGCCGAATCCGCGGGCCGGTCGGCCTCCACCTTGGTCTCGATGTTGTAGCGGATGTCGGCGCGGTAGGAATCGGCGAGCGCGAACACCTCCGGCAGGACCGCTATCCTGTTGCCCCGCAAAACTTCCGCGTCGGGAAAATCGGGGAGCCGCTTGCCGCAGTCCAGGGTGCGGATCTGCGCCAGCGTCAGGTCGTGCACCAGCTTGCCGACGTAGGGGTACCGGGGGTCGTGCGGGAACGCGGCCGCGGTGTCCGAGCACTTCTCGGGCTCGATCGTCGCGTCGTGCCACACCAGCGGCTGCCCGTCTTCGGTGAGGACGATGTCGAATTCGAGGGTGGTGACGCCTAATTCGATCGACTTGGCGAACGCCCGCAGCGATTCCTCGGTGGTCTCGCCGCGCCCGCCGCGGTGCGCCTGCAGATCGAAGCCGGGCGGTTGCGCGGAGGCCGTTGGGGCCAGGAGCGTCACTGCCGCCAGCAGCGCACCCCATGTGCGCGAGCAGACGCAGAATCGCCGGGAAACTGCCCGTTTTGGGCGATTCTGCGTCTGCTCGGCCAAAGAGGCTAGCTCCTGCGCTGGCGGGCTATCTCGGCGAGCACCACCCCGGCGGCCACCGAGGCGTTCAGTGACTCGGTATCGCCGGCCATCGGGATCGACACCACCTCGTCACAGTTCTGCCGCACCAGCCGCGAAAGTCCCTTGCCTTCCGAGCCGACGACCACCACCAGCGGGTCGGTGCCGTCCAGGCCGTCGAGCGCGGTGTCGCCACCGGCGTCCAGGCCGACGACTCGCAGTCCCTTGTCGGCCCAATCCTTCAGCGTCCTGGTGAGATTGGTGGCCCGCGCCACCGGAATGCGGGCCGCCGCGCCGGCGCTGGTGCGCCAGGCCACCGCCGTCACCGACGCCGATCGCCGCTGCGGGATCAGCACGCCGTGGCCGCCGAACGCCGCCACCGAACGCACGATGGCGCCCAGGTTGCGCGGATCGGAGATGTTGTCCAGCGCGACCAGCAGCGCCGGCGGCGAGCCGAGGGCGTCGGCGAGCAGGTCGGCGGGGTGGGCGTAGTCGTACGGCGGCACCTGCAACGCGATGCCCTGGTGCAGGTGGTTGGCGGTCATGCGGTCCAGGTCCGAGCGCGGCACCTCGAGGATCGAGATCCCCGAATCCGCGGCCCGCGCAACCGATTCGGTAAGCCGCTCGTCGGCTTCGACGCCCAGGGCGACGTAGAGCGCGGTCGCCGGCACACCGGCGCGCAGACACTCCAGCACCGGGTTGCGGCCGAGCACCGTCTCGGTCTCGTCGGCTTTACCCCGCGCGGGCCTGCGCGGCTGGGCCTGCTGCGTGCGCTTGGCGGCGGGATGATTGGGCCGCATGTGCGCCGGCGGTGTGGGCCCGCGTCCCTCGAGCGCGCGGCGACGCTGGCCGCCCGACCCGACCGTCGGCCCCTTCTTGGTTCCCGACTTGCGCACCGCGCCGCGGCGCCGCGAGTTGCCGGCCATTTACCTGCTCCCGTCGCCGCGCAGCGACCACTGCGGCCCGTCCGCGGTGTCGGTGACCTCGACACCGGCCTCGTTGAGCCGATCGCGGATCTCGTCGGCCAGGGCCCAGTCGCGCTCCTGACGGGCCCGTTGCCGGTGCTCCAGTTCGGCGCGCACCAGCACGTCGACGGCGGCCAGCGCCGCCGAGGTCTCGTCGCGGGTTTCCCAGCGTTCGTCGAGCGGGTCGCAGCCCAGGATGCCCATCATCGCGCGGATCGCGCCGGCGTGCTCGAGCGCACCTTCGTGATCGCCGGCATCGAGCGCCCGGTTGCCTTCCGCGCGGGCGTGATGGATTTCGGCCAGGGCGACGGGAACCGCCAGGTCGTCGTCGAGTGCCGCGGCGAACCGTGGGGTCCATTCGCCCGGCTCGACGGCACCGACCCGGGCGCGGACGCGGTGCAGGAACTCCTCGACCCCGACATAGGCTTTGACCGCGTCCTGCAGGGCGGTCTCGGAGAACTCCAGCATCGACCGGTAGTGCGCGCTGCCCAGGTAGTAGCGCAGTTCGGCCGGGCGGACCCGCTGCAGCATCGCCGGTATCGACAACACGTTGCCCAGCGACTTGCTCATCTTCTCCCCACCCATCGTCACCCAGCCGTTGTGCAGCCAGTAGCGGGCGAACCCGTCGCCGGCCGCGCGGCTCTGCGCGATCTCGTTCTCGTGGTGGGGAAAAACCAGATCCATTCCGCCGCAGTGGATGTCAAATTCCGCGCCGAGGTAGGTATGCGCCATCGCCGAGCATTCCAGGTGCCAGCCCGGGCGGCCGCGGCCCCAGGGCGTGGGCCACGACGGCTCGCCGGGCTTGGCGCCCTTCCAGAGGGTGAAGTCGCGCGGGTCCCGCTTGCCGGTGGCCGCGCCCTCACCCTGGTGGACGTCGTCGATCCGGTGCCCGGACAGCTGCCCGTACTCGGGGTAGCTGAGCACGTCGAAGTAGACGTCCCCGCAGGCGGCGTAGGCGTGCCCCGTCTCGATCAGGCGCTGCATCAGCTCGACCATCTGGGTGATGTGCCCGGTCGCCCGGGGCTCCGCGGACGGCGGCAAGACGTCCAGCGCGTCGTAGGCCGCGGTGAACGCGCGCTCGTAGGTGGCCGCCCATTCCCACCACGGCCGGCCAGCCGCGGCGGCCTTGTTGAGGATCTTGTCGTCGATGTCGGTCACGTTGCGGATGAACGCCACGTCGTAGCCGCGGGCGATCAGCCAGCGGCGCAGGATGTCGAAGGCCACCCCGCTGCGCACGTGCCCGATGTGCGGCTGACCCTGGACGGTGGCGCCGCACAGGTAGATCGAAACGTGGCCCGCGCGCAACGGAACAAAGTCACGCACGGCGCCGGCCGCCGTGTCGTGTAGCCGCATGCGGGCGCGATCGGTCACGACGTGCCAGCTTACCTGCTGGTTACGGCCGCCCCGCCCGCAGCGGGCGCTACCCGATCGGGACCACCAACGCGGTGGCGACGGCGGCCAGACCCTCGCCGCGGCCGGTCAGGCCCAGCCCGTCGGTGGTCGTCGCCGACACCGACACCGGCGCCCGCAGCAGACCCGACAGCACCTGCTGCGCCTCGGCGCGGCGCGGGCCGATCTTCGGCCGGTTGCCGATCACCTGCACCGCGGCGTTGCCCACCCGGAAGCCGTGGCGCGAGATCAGGTCGGCGACGTGGGTTAGCATGTCGGCGCCGCTGACATCCTTCCAGCGCGGATCGTCGACACCGAACACGGCGCCGATGTCGCCCAGCCCCGCCGCCGACAGCACCGCGTCGCAGAGCGCGTGCGCCCCGACGTCGCCGTCGGAGTGGCCGGCGCAGCCGTCGGCGTCCGGGAACAACAGCCCGACCAGCCAGCAGGGGCGCCCGGGCTGGATCGGGTGGACGTCGGTCCCCAGACCGACACGGGGCAGCTGGGTCATCGGCGCACGATCGCCTCGGCCAGCAACAGATCGAGCTGGGTGGTGATCTTGAACGCCAGCGGGTCACCGTCGACCACCTGAACCTGGCCGCCGACATGCTCGACGAGGGACGCGTCGTCGGTGAAGCCGCCGGCGCCCCCGCTACCCCGAACGGCCCGATAGGCGCGCAACAGCAGGTCGGTGGCGAACCCCTGCGGCGTCTGCACGGCTCGCAGCCCGGCCCGCTCCGGGGTGCCCAGTACCACCCCGTTGGCGTCCACGGCCTTGATGGTGTCGTGCAAAGGCAGCGCCGGCACGACCGCGGGATGGCCGGCGCGCAGCGCCTCGACCACGCGCACGATCAGTGTGGGCGGTGTGAGCGCGCGGGCGGCGTCGTGCACCAGCACGTAGTCCGGGTGATCCGACTCGTCGAGGGCCGACAGCGCCAAGCGCACCGACTCGTAGCGGTCGGCTCCGCCGGCCACGACGGTGGCCCGCCCGGCCAGCGACTGTCCGGCCTGGTCGACACGGTCGGGGGGGACGGCCGCGACCACCCGGTCGACGACCCCCGACTCCAGCAGGCCGGTGACGGCGCGTTCCAGCAGGGTGCGCCCGTCGACCTCACAGAATGCCTTCGCAATGCCGGCGGCCAACCGTTGGCCGGAGCCCGCCGCCGGGACAACCGCGACCACCACAGCCACGGCCTTCAGGAAGCGGCGGCAAGAACCTCGTCGAGGATGGTCTCGGCCTTGGCGTCGTCGGTGCTCTCCGCGAGCGCCAGTTCGCCGACCAGAATCTGCCGAGCCTTGGCCAGCATGCGCTTCTCGCCGGCGGACAGCCCGCGCTCCTGGTCGCGCCGCCACAGGTCGCGCACCACCTCGGCGACCTTGTTGACGTCGCCGGAGGCGAGCTTCTCGAGGTTGGCCTTGTACCGGCGGGACCAGTTGGTCGGCTCCTCGGTGTGGGGGGCCCGCAGCACCTGGAAGACCTTGTCGAGGCCTTCCTGTCCGACGACATCGCGGACGCCGACGTACTCGGCGTTATCCGCGGGAACTCGAACTGTCAGGTCGCCCTGCGCCACTTTCAAGACGAGATACTCTTTTTGTTCCCCTTTGATGGTCCGGGTTTCGATCGCCTCGACTAACGCAGCACCGTGGTGGGGGTAGACAACGGTGTCGCCGACCTTGAAGATCATCTGATTCGAGCCCCTTTCGTTACTTCATCCTAACACGGCGGCCCAACACGCGCGAAGCAACAGTGCAGGTCAGAGGCACAACACGCGTAGGTTAGGGGTTGACAGGAGGAGCAAGACGTGCAATGGGACACACATCCATCTCCTCGTTTTTACCCTTTAGGTAGTCTACCGGAGGCCCGTTACGCAGGTCACCCCGCCCGTCCTGCGCCCCGCGCTACCGCGGTCGGCGGGTTCCTACTACTCTGCATAGTTGCAAAGGCGAATGCGCATCGTTGCCAAGTCGAACCGGCCCGCCAGGAGGCACCGAGTGAACCGTTCCAAGATCCGCCTCCCCCTTGCCGTCATCGCCGTTCTGGGCTTGGCCGCCCTGCTCAGCGGCTGCGGAGCCGGCCAGGTTTCGCAGACGGCGCTCCAGGATCCGGCCATCAACGGGAACAAGGTGACGATCCAGCACGTGGCGCTGCGGAACATCCGCATCCAAGCCGTTCAGCGCGGCGACTTCCTGCAGCCGGGCCGCACGGTGGACCTGGCGCTGGTGGCCGTCAACGAGTCCCCGGACACCACCGACAACCTCGTGGGCATCACCAGCGAGATCGGCACGGTGACCGTGTCCGGCGACACCCGCATCCCCGCCGGCGGAATGTTGTTCATCGGCGAACCGGAGGGCAAGTACGTCGCCCCGGGCCCGATCGACTCCGACACCGCGGCCAGGGCGACCATCACCCTGGCCAAGCCGATCACCAACGGCCTCAACTACCACTTCACCTTCAATTTCGAGAAGGCCGGGCAGGCCAGCGTGCTCGTGCCGATCTCAGCCCCGGTGACCTCTCCGGAGGTCTGACCCGGGCGTTCCCGGCCTGTCACGCCGGGCTTGTCGGACCCGCCCGATACGTTCATGGCGTGGCAAACACGCGCTCCCAATACCGCTGCTCGGAATGCCGCCACGTCACCGCCAAGTGGGTGGGCCGCTGTCTGGAATGCGGCACCTGGGGCACGGTCGACGAGGTCGCGGTGCTCAGCGCGGTCGGTGGCGCCCGCCGGGGGCCGCCCGCGTCCCGGGCCGTTCCGATCACCTCCGTGCAACCCGACGCCAGCCGGCACCGCTCGACCGGTGTCGACGAACTGGACCGGGTGCTCGGGGGCGGTGTGGTGCCCGGATCGGTCACGCTGCTGGCCGGCGACCCCGGCGCGGGCAAGTCGACGCTGCTGCTCGAGGTCGCCCATCGGTGTGCGCAGTCGGGCCGGCGCGCGCTCTACGTCTCCGGTGAGGAGTCCGCCGGCCAGATCAGGCTGCGCGCCGACCGCACCGGATGCGGCGGTGACCAGCTCTACCTGGCCGCCGAATCGGACGTGCACGCGGTGCTGGAGCACATCGCGACGGTGAAACCCGCGCTAGTCGTCGTGGACTCGGTACAGACCATGTCCACGACCGAGGCCGACGGCGTCGCCGGCGGCGTCACGCAGGTGCGCGCGGTCACCGCCGCCCTGACCGCGGCCGCGAAGGCCGGCGGCTTCGCGCTGATCCTGGTCGGCCACGTCACCAAGGACGGGGCGATAGCCGGGCCGCGGTCACTGGAACACCTCGTCGACGTCGTGCTGCATTTCGAGGGCGACCGCAACGGTCCGCTGCGCATGGTCCGTGGCGTGAAGAACCGCTTCGGCGCGGCCGACGAGGTCGGCTGTTTCATGTTGCACGACAACGGCATCGAGGGTGTCGCCGACCCATCGAACCTGTTCCTGGACCAGCGGCCGGCGCCGGTCCCGGGGACCGCGATCACCGTGGCACTGGACGGGAAGCGGCCGCTGATCGGCGAGGTCCAGGCGTTGCTGGCGACGCCTTCCGGCGGGTCACCACGGCGCGCCGTCAGCGGAATCGACCACTCCCGCGCCGCGATGATCGGCGCCGTGCTGGAGAAGCACGCCAGGTTGAACATCGCCGTCAACGACGTCTACCTGTCGACCGTGGGCGGCATGCGGTTGACCGACCCGTCCTCGGATCTGGCCGTCGCGCTGGCGCTCGCGTCGGCATACGCCGACCTGCCGCTGCCGACGACGGCGGTGATGATCGGCGAGGTCGGCCTCGCGGGCGACCTGCGCCGGGTCGGCGGGATGGAGCGGCGGCTGGGCGAGGCCGCACGCCAGGGATTCACCATCGCCCTGATTCCCGACGGGGACAACCCCCGACGCGAGATCGTGCCGCGCGGCATGCGGGCGCTGCGGGCACCGACCATCGTCGCGGCGCTCGAGCACATGATCGACATCGCCGATCACCGCAGCGCCACGCCCCCGGGACCGCGGCGGCTGGACGCATAACGCGATGTGGCCGCAGAATGACACGCTGTGACCGGTCCGAGTCTGCGTGAGACTGTCGCCCGCCTGGCCCCGGGGACCGGGCTCCGGGACGGCCTGGAGCGCATCCTGCGGGGCCGCACCGGCGCACTGATCGTGCTCGGCAACGACGAGAACGTCGAGGCCATCTGCGACGGCGGCTTCGCGCTCGACGTCCGGTACGCGCCCACGCGGCTGCGCGAACTGGCGAAGATGGACGGGGCCGTCGTACTGTCCACCGACGGCAGCCGGATCGTGCGGGCCAACGTGCAGTTGGTCCCGGACCCGTCGATACCCACCGACGAATCGGGAACCCGCCACCGCTCCGCGGAGCGGGCCGCGATCCAGACCGGCTACCCGGTGATCTCGGTCAGCCACTCGATGAACATCGTCACCGTCTACGTCGGCGGGGAACGCCACGTGGTGGCCGATTCGGCGACCATCCTCTCGCGCGCCAACCAGGCGATCGCCACGCTGGAACGGTACAAGGCGCGGCTGGACGAGGTCAGCAGGCAGCTGTCACGGGCCGAGATCGAGGACTTCGTGACGCTGCGCGACGTCATGACGGTCGTGCAGCGGCTCGAACTGGTGCGCCGGATCGGCCTGGCGATCGACAGCGACGTCGTCGAGCTGGGCACCGACGGGCGCCAGCTGCGGCTGCAGCTCGAGGAGCTACTCGGCGGCAACGACGTCGCCCGCGAACTGATCGTGCGGGACTATCACGCCAGCCCGGAGCCGCTGCCTGGAGCGCAGATGACCGCCACCCTGGACGAGCTGGACGCGCTGTCGGATGCCGAGCTGCTCGATTTCACTTCTCTGGCAAAGGTCTTCGGATATCCCACGACAGCCGAGGCTCAGGATTCGGCGCTGAGCCCGCGCGGCTACCGCGCGATGGCCGGCATTCCCCGGCTGCAGTTCGCCCACGTCGATCTGCTGGTCCGCTCGTTCGGGACGCTGCAGGGGCTGCTGGCGGCCAGCGCAAACGACCTGCAGTCAGTGGAGGGCATCGGCGCGATGTGGGCCCGCCACGTGCGGGAGGGGCTGTCGCAATTGGCGGAGTCGACGATCGCCGACCCCCTCAGCTGAGATCTCAGCCCGTGCGGGCCGGGGCGACCTGCGGGCCCTCCGGCGGGGCCGCGGCGGCCGGACCCGGCGCGGGCACCGGACCCGGTGGGGGCGGCGGGGGGTTCAGGATGAACGGAACCGCCTGCGAGCGCAGATTGCCCAGCTGCACGACGAGGTTGTAGGTGCCGGGCCCGATGGCCGGCCGCGGCAGCGGGCAGTGCGGCGCCGACCCCATGCCGGTCCACGTCACCGCCGTCGTCACCTGCTCGCCCGGCGTGAAGGTCTTGATCAGGGTCTCGTTGGACGGCGCGCAGTCCAGGTTGGACCACAACCGCTTGTTGTCCAGAGAGTAGACATATGCGGCCAGCACCGCGGCACCGACGTCCCGCTTGCACGCCACCAGGCCGATGTTGGTCACGACCATGGTGAACTTCGGCTGGTCGCCGATGAAGTACTGCGGCTGGTTGGTCAGCCCCTTGACAGCCAGCGTCGAATCGGGGCAGTCGTCGCCCTCCTTCAGCACCGGCGGCGGCTGCACCGCCGCAGTGGGGGTGGGCATTTCCAGGTTCTGTCCCGGACCCGGCGCCGCCGGGCTGTTGCCGTCCTGCCCTGGGGCCGCCGGCGGGGCCTGCGGCGCGGGCGAGCCCGGCTTGCCCTGAGCGGAGTTGGGTTTGTCGGCACTGGCGGGTTTGGCGCCCTCGCTGCCGCCCATGAAGCCGACGACGATCGCGACCACGATTCCGACCACGATGATCGCTATGCCCAGCGCCAGGCCCCTGCGCCGCCAATAGATCTCCGTGGGTAGCGGGCCACGCGGTTCCAGATCCAACACATTCACACCGTAGGCCCAGGTCATCCGGTTTTGCCCGACCCGCCTCGGCGTGTCGCGGAGTTAGCCGGCCAACCGCCGTGTTAGTGGGGCGCTCGTCGCCCGTCCGTCAGCCGGCTATGCCCCGCCTATTCGCCGATGTCGCCGACGTGGCCGCGCAACGCCGCGCGCCCGTCGGCGAGGTGGTAGGTGACCCCCGCTAGCGCCAGCGTGCCCGCGGCGACGCGCTCGGAAATGGCCGACGAGCGCGACATGAGCTGCGCCACCGTCTCGCGCACGTGCCGTTCCTCGAACTCGTCGACGCGGCTCAGGCCTTCGCGGCGGCCCATCAGGATCGAGGGGGTGACCCGCTCCACCACATCGCGCACGAAGCCGCTCGGTATCGCACCGTCGTCGATCGCGCTCAGCGCCGCCTTGACGGCGCCGCAGCTGTCGTGGCCGAGCACGACGATGAGCGGCACGTCGAGGACCGTGACCGCGAACTCGATGGAACCCAGCACCGCCGCGTCGATGGCCTGGCCGGCGGTGCGCACCACGAACATGTCGCCCAGGCCCTGGTCGAAGATGAGCTCGGCCGCCACTCGGCTGTCCGCGCAGCCGAACACGACGGCGGTCGGCTTCTGCCCCGCGGCCAGGCTGGCCCGGTGCTCGACGCTCTGGCTGGGATGCTGTTGCTTGCCGGCGACGAACCTCTCGTTACCCTCTTTGAGTGCTTTCCACGCGGTTACCGGACTGGTGTTAGGCATGGTCCACATCATGCCCCACCCGCCGGTGAACGGAAGCCCAACTGTGCGTGCCGACGAGTTGCTGCCGTGGTATGACCGGTCCCGGCGCGACCTGCCGTGGCGCGAGCCGGGCGTCAGCGCGTGGCAGATATTGGTCAGCGAGTTCATGCTGCAGCAGACGCCGGTGTCCCGGGTGCTGCCGGTCTGGTCCGAATGGGTGCGTCGCTGGCCAACCCCGTCGGCCACCGCCGCCGCCAGCGCGGCGGACGTCCTGCGCGCCTGGGGCAAGCTGGGCTATCCCCGGCGGGCCAAGCGACTGCACGAGTGCGCCACCGTCATCGCCCGCGACCACGACGACGTGGTCCCCGACGACGTCGAGACGTTGCTGACCCTGCCCGGCGTCGGCAGCTACACCGCGCGTGCAGTGGCCTGCTTCGCCTACCAAAGGCCGGTGCCGGTGGTGGACACCAACGTGCGCCGCGTGGTGGCCCGGGCCGTGCACGGCCGGGCCGACGCCGCCGTACCGTCGCCGGCCCGCGACCATGCCGACGTCGCGGCGCTGCTGCCCGCCGACGACACCGCGCCCCGGTTCTCGGTGGCCCTGATGGAACTGGGTGCGACGGTCTGCACCGCGCGCACCCCGCGATGCGGGCTGTGCCCGCTCGGCGAGTGCGGGTGGCGCCGCGCCGGTTACCCCGAGGCGCAGGGGCCGCCGCGCCGCGCGCAGACCTACGCCGGCACCGACCGTCAGGTCCGGGGGCGGTTGCTCGATGTCCTGCGCACCAGCGATTCTCCGGTGACCCGCGCCGAACTCGAGGTGGCGTGGCGGGCCGATCACCTCCAGCGTGAGCGGGCGCTGAACTCCCTACTCGCCGACGGCCTGGTCACCCGGACCGCGGACGGCCGGTTCGCGCTGGCCGGCGAGGGGTAGGGCTCAAAGGTCGTTACCGGCGTAGGACTGGTTGGAACTCTTGTTGGCCAACGGGAAGTCGGGGACGATGGTGTCGGCCATCGCGACGGGCAGTGCGGGCCAGTTGAACCAGGACGGGTCCACGATCTCGGCGCGGTACACGACGGTGCCGCGCCAGCCCTCGACGGTGCCGACACCGCTGCCGGGGACGCGCGCCGCGTCGAGGATGTGACGGTTTGGGCCGCAGTGGTTTTCGATCAAAAGGCAGGCCAGCTCCGTCGCCGCGGCGAACTCGTCCCGGCGCACCGTGTAGCGGGCGGCACCAGGCCGCCCTTCGGCCCGAACCCGGCCAGCGTCAACAGGAACACCGCGGTGCGCGCGCCCGGGGGAGCTCGCGCAACCCGGTGAACCGGTCCGCGCCGCCGGCCGCCGGCCGCACCATCAGGGCGACCAGGATCGCCGCGAACCCCACCTGGGTCTGACCGCGTACAGCAGGGCGGCGGAGCCTACATCGGGCCGGTAGTGCTCGGCCAGCGCCAGCACCAACGAGGCGACCGCCATCGCCTCCCTGGCCACCAGGGTCAGCGCGCCCGTGCACAGGGACCGGTAATAACTGCGCCACAACGCTTTCAGCGCGGTCACTTGCCGGTCACCGATCGCAGCGCTTCGACAATCCGGCTCGGCGTCGGCGGGCACCCGGGGATTCCGACGTCGACGGCAACCACCTCGCCGACCGCGCCGACCACACCGTCACCGTCGCCGGACACCCCTCCGTTGAGCGCGCAGTCCCCGCAAGCGATCACCCGCCGCGGTCGCGGTGTGGCGTCGACGGTGTCGCGCAGCGGATCGGCCATGTTGCGCGTCACCACACCGGTCACCAGGGCCGCGTCCGCGTGGCGCGGGGAGCCACCAGCCGGGCGCCGAACCGCTCGGCGTCGTACACCGGCCCGAACGCGCCCGGGCTCTCCACCTCGCTCCCGTTGCAGGAGCCGGCGTCGACGTGCCGGATCTTGCAGCGAACCACGCACTGCGGCAACGAGATTCGTCGCAGGCTGCGGCGCCGGCCCGGCGGGCTCGGCGACCCGCCCGACCCGGAAAGCTTTGCCGATCCAGCCCATGGCAGCTACTCCGCGCCGGCCCGCAGGTCTTCCAGGACCGCGATGCTGTCGTTGAGTACCCCGGTGAGAACCTTGCGCACCACCGTCAGCAGTTCGGCGATGTCCGGCGAGGCGATCGAGTAGATCATCGTGTTGCCGTCCCGGTGCGCCTCGACCACACCCGCGCGGCGCAGGACGCCCAGCCGCTGGGACAGGTTCGACGATTCCAGCCCGACCTCCGCCAGCAGTTCGGCGACCGACTTGTCCCCGACGAGCGCAATGCGAGGACACGGATTCGCGCCGGATGTCCCAGCGTCTTGAAGAACTCGGCCTTGATCTGGTACGACGGCGTCGTCATACGAGCTTTATTTCCGGATTATTGACACGTGTATTGTGTCTCGCGTACCGTTCTGCACATGTACACCGCTCCTGCGATACTCGTCGGTGTTGTCGCACTGCCCCTCTTCGCTTCGCTGACCGCTCCGCTGGCCGGTTCGCGCTCTCCCCGCATCGTGGGAAGAATCGGAGCCTCGGCCGCCGGTGCGGGATTCCTCGGCGCAGCCCTGCTCGGACTCGCCGTGACGATCGACGGCCCCGTGTCGGCCACGTTGCGCACGCAGCACGGCACCCAGCTCGTCGAGCTGGAAGCCGACAGGCTGAGCGCACTGCTGCTGGTGCTGGTCTACGGGGTGAGCGCGGTGGTCCAGGCATTCGCGCTGCGATACCTCGCAGGCGACGGACGGGCGCACTGGTTCACCGCCGGCGCCGGCCTGCTCACCACCGCCTCCGCCGGCCTGATGACCGCCGGAACCCTCGTCGGACTCGCCATCAGCTGGACGTCGGCCGGCGCCGCGCTGTGCCTGCTGCTGGCCACCTACTGGGAGCTGCCGGCTGCCCGGGAAGGGGTGCGGCGCACCGCCACCGCGTTCGTGCTGGGCGACCTTGCCCTGTGGCTGGCGGTCGGCCTGGTCACCGCACACGGGGGCAACGTCAGGCTCTCGACATCGAGCAACAACGGAATCGAGCAATCGCCACTCCTGCCGGCGGCCGCCGCCCTGATCGTCGTGGCGGCTCTGTCGCGATCGGCCCAGATCCCTTTCCAGAGCTGGCTTCCCGCGACGCTGGCCGCACCGACTCCCGTCTCGGCGCTCCTGCACGCCGGTGTGGTCAATGCCGGCGGTGTGCTGCTGGTCCGGCTCAGCCCCATAGTCACCGGCTCTGCCGTCGCCATGGCCCTGGCGTTCGGCGCCGGCATGCTGAGCATGGTCTACGGCGGCGTCGTGATGCTCACCAGAGCCGACATCAAGGGGGCATTGGTGTACTCGACGATGGCCCAGATGGGTTTCATGATCCTGACCTGCGGCCTGGGGCTGTCCGCCGCCGCGGTCTTCCACCTGGTGGGCCACGGCTTCTACAAGGCCACGTTGTTCCTGTCGTCCGGCTCGGCGATAGCACGGCGTCGCCAAAAGGCCTCCAGGCCGGCCGCTCCGAACCTGACCGCGCCACGGCGGACGGCGATCCGGCTCGCGGCGATGCTCGTGTCCGCCGCCGCGCTGTACGCCGCTGCCGCCATCGTGCGCGTGCCCGCGGCCGAGCACGGCTCGGCAACAGCGCTGCTGATCTTCACCTGGGCGACCGTAGCGGCGGCGTTGGCGGGCTGGCTGTCACGTATCTCGGGCGCAAGGGCCGCCCTGGCCGGTGGCGCGGCGCTGCTGACGGCGGCAGTCGGGTACGTGGCGCTGATGCGCGCCGTGACCGGGTTCCTGGCTCCGGACCTGCCCGCGGCCACCGTGCCGGCCGCCGCGACGCCCGCCCTCGCCGCGGTGGCTGTCGTCCTGGGCGCGCTGGCCCTGGCGCGCCAGGCGCCGCCCAACGGCCGCACCGGCCGGCTGCAACGCGCCGTGTACACGAAAGCACTGGTAGCAGGACAGATTCCGATGACAACGACAGGAGCGTTCCGGTGACCACGGTGGCTGACCACATCTCGATCGAAACCCGCCGCGCGCTGCTGCGCAGCGAGGTCAACCTGGCCGCCCGCGTGATACCGACCCACTACCCGCTGGAGACGTTCATCGCGGTCAACCCGCTGGCCGGGCTGGAGTCGATGCCCTTCGAGCAGGCCGCCCGGCGCGCCGGTGATCTCTACGGCATCCGCGGCATGCTCGACGAGACCACCTACCGCGACCTCTACCGCCGCGGACGGATCACCGACGCCGACCTGGAAACGGTGCTGCGGCAGCGCTACCCGGCGCTGCTGGACGGCGCGCCCGTCCGGATGAGGGACCGCTCGGTGACGCCCGCGGAATTGCTGCGCGCCGACCTCCTGTACAGCGAGCCCGCGCCGGCACCCAAGCGGCGCAACATGACCCGCAGCGAAAAGGCGGAACCGCGGGTAGCCCAACAGGTCGACGACCAGGCCGCCAGATGGTGTGCGGCGTACTTCGGCTCGCCTGCGGCGGCCTGGCAAATGCCCGGTCAGCACGACGGCTTCTACCACGCTTGGCGGGAACTGGCGGCCGGGGACCAGACGCTGAGCAGGAGTGTCCGGGCCGCGCTGAAGCAGGTGCCCAACCGATCCGACGATGCCGCGCTGCAGGCCCTGGAGCAGTTGGCTGTCGGCGCCGACGAACGAATCACCTACCTGCAGGCGCACTTGACCCGCCTGCCGGGCTGGGCCGCCCACGTCCGGTGGTCCGCGGGGCGCGTCACCGGTGTGAACCTGCTGGACTACCTCGCCATGCGGCTGACCTACGAAGCGGTGTTGTTGTCGCACAGTGATTCTGCGCCACCGCCCAGGTCGTCCGGGACCGGCGATCAGCCCGTTCCCTCGGCCCGCGAACGGGCGGCCGCGCTGGCCCGGGCCTGGGAGCTGGACGAGGTGCAGGACGGCGACCTGGGTGCGGCCGCACGGGTGTTGTCGGCGCTGCCCGTCACCGCCCGGCCCATGGTGTGGCAGCAGGCCTACGAGGCGAACTACCGCGACGCGCTGCTGCGGTCGTTGGCGCGGAGCGAGCCGGCACCGAGCGGTGGGCGACCGGCAGCCCAACTCGTGTGCTGCATCGACACCCGGTCCGAGGGGCTGCGTCGCCACATCGAATCCCTGGGCGCATACCAGACATTCGGTTTCGCCGGCTTCTTCGCCGTCGCGATCCGGTTCACCAGCCTGCTCGGCGGAACCCCCGACGATCTTTGCCCGGTGTTGATCAGCCCCGAACACGAGGTCAGCGAGGCCCCGGCACCGTCGGCCGCCGCCGCCGCGCGGCGCCTGCGCGCCGGCAGCGAGACGATGGCCGGAGCCGAGTCGGCGTTCAGCGCAGCCAAACAAGCGCTGCTCGCCCCGTTCGCGTTGGCCGAGGCCGCGGGCTGGGCCGCCGGTCCGTGGGCAGCGGCCAAAACGCTGAGCCCGAAAGCATCTGGCGCACTGCGCCGGCGGCTGCGCGACCGGCTGGCACCCCCCGCGCCCACCGTGCTGTCGATCAACGACACGTCCGACCTGGCCCGTCGCGTCCTCTACGCGCAGGTGGCGCTCGCCACCATGGGACTCACCGAGGCATTCGCCCGCCTCGTCGTCTTGTGCGGGCACGGCAGCGTCACCGAAAACAACCCATATCAGGCGGCGCTGGACTGCGGGGCTTGCGGCGGGCAGGCGGGCGGCCCGAACGCCCGCACCGCTGCGGCCATACTCAACAACGCCGACGTGCGCGGCGAATTGCGCAACGCGGGCATCGCGATCCCGCACGACACCTGGTTCGTCGCCGCTCAGCATGACACCGCGACCGACCGCATCACCATCTTGGACGAGCATCTGGTTCCGGCCACCCATCGTCACGACGTGCGCAGGCTCGGCACGGACCTGGGCATCGCCGGCGCCGAACTGGCCGCCGAGCGCTGCCCGGGTCTCCCCGGCGGCCCCGCCGCGGCCGGCCCGGCGCGCGCCGCACGCCACGTCGCGAGACGATCCGTCGACTGGGCCCAGGTGTTCCCCGAGTGGGGCCTGGCCGGCAACGCGGCGTTCATCGTGGCGCCCCGCGCACTCACCCACGGAATCGACCTGCACCGGCGGGTTTTCCTGCACTCCTACGAAGCCGACGTCGACCCCGAGGGCAGCGCACTGGAAACCATTATGACCGCGCCGATGGTGGTCGCTCAATGGATCAACTGCCAGTACTACTTCTCGACGGTGGCTCCGGAGGTCTTCGGAGCGGGAACCAAGACCATCCACAACGTCGTCGGCGGCGTGGGTGTGCTGGCGGGCTACGGCGGCGACCTCAAGCTGGGGTTGCCCCGGCAGTCGCTCGCCGATGGCCAGACTTTCGGGCACGAACCCATGCGGTTGTTGACCATCGTCCAGGCACCGCTGCAGCGCATCGACACGATCATTCAGCGAAACCCATTGCTGCAGAACTTGTTCGGCAACGACTGGGTCTGCCTGGCCGCCCGGGAGCACACACACCAAGCCTGGCAACGCTGGACCCGCGGCGGCTGGCGGCCATGGGAGTCGACCGCCGCCGCCGACCCCCACCACCCAACCGAGCAGGAGGCAATCCCATGTCGGTAGACGGGCTGACCAAGATGACCAAGATCGAAGTCGTCGTTCCCGGTGAAAACGTACCCGCGGTTCGCGAGCAGTTCCGCAGCGCCGGGGCAACGGGTTTCACCAGCGTGTCCGGCGTGTCGGGACTCGGACACAACGGCTACCACCAGGGCCGGCTGCTTTTCAATCAACAGTCCGCCCTCGAGTTGCTCATCTCCGTTGTCCCGGAGGCGAAGTCCGCGGCGTTGATCGTCGGCCTCCGCCGCCTGCTCGACGAATCGCCCGGGGTCATGTTCGTCACCGACACCTATGTGAGCCGGCCCGAATATTTCGGCTGAAAATCCCACCAGGAAAGGAAAAACCATGTCCGACCGCTCAACCGCGTCCAGCCCCTCGGCCGCCTGGCGGCGCCTCCAAGCCGGCAACAAGCGTTTCGACGCGGCGTTGCATCACACGCCGGAAGACATCACCGAGCGGCAGGCGCCGCTGGCGGCGGTGTTCCGCTGTGCGGACTCCCACCTGCCGAGCGAGGCCGTCTTCGGCCAGAGCCGCGGCGCACTCATCGACATCAGCACCTGGGGCCACGTCATCGACACCGGCGTGTTGGCCTGCGTCGAGTACGCCGTCGGGACGCTCAGAACACCACTGATCGCCGTCCTCGGTCATCCGGACTGCGCCGCGATGCGCACCGCGCTCGACGCCTGGAAAAAGGTCACCTTCCCCGAGGGAGCTGCCCGCGTGGTCGTCGAACAGGCGATCTCGTCGCTCAGCCGGCTCAACGCCACTGTCGGCGCCGCCGACGAACTGTCCGCCGCGCACGTGGTGCAGACCGGCGCCACGCTGTTGCACAAGTCGCCGGTCCTCGCCAAGGCCGTCGACAACGGACAGGCCGCGATCGTATGCCTCGTCAGCGGTCGCAACGACGGCCGACTGCGCGTCTGCGCGACGTTCGGAGACATTTCCGAACGTGAGTCGCCGCTTTTGGAGTGCGTGTGAGGGTCGGCATGGAAGGAGATGTGGCCCGCACGTCGCACGGCTACGCCGGGACGGTGATCGCGATGGGGACCATGCACGGCAAGGAGCATCAGGTGGCACCGCCGTTCGCCGACGTGCTCCACGCGCGGGTCGTCGCGCCGGCCGGGATCGACACCGATCAGTTCGGCACCTTCACCGGAGAGGTCACCAGGACCTCGACGCCGTCGGACACCGCCACCGCCAAAGCCCGCCTGGCAATGCGGGCCGCCGGGGTGCCCTACGGCCTGGCCAGCGAAGCCACCTACGGCAGCTGGTTGGGCATGCTGGCCGTACACGAAGAAACCCTGGTCTTCGTGGATGACGTCCGCGGCATCCGGGTCGTCGAGGGTGTCAACACCCCCGGCGCACCCGGACCGCCGCGATCGGTCGGCGGCGCCGACGAGGCCGTCGACGCGGCGCGCAGTTTCGGGTTTCCCCGCCAAGGTGCCGCGGTCAAGGCCGCCGTCGGCGATCGGGTGCCGGTGTTCGGCAAAGGTATCACCGACACCGGCACACTCACCGAGGTCGTCGGCGCGGCACTGGCGCTCGCCGATGACAAGCGGGCCTGGGTCGAACCCGACCTGCGCGCGCATCACAATCCCAGCCGACGCGATGTCCTGGTCGCCCTGGCGGGCCGGCTCGCACGCCGGCTCGCGACGCCCTGCCCCGGCTGCGGATGTCCCGGCTACGGCAGGGTCGCGAGCCGCGACGGGCTGCCGTGTCAGGCCTGCGGCTGTCCGACCACCCTCATCGCCGCCGACGTCCATGGGTGCCCGGCATGCACACACAACAGCACCGTTAAACGCAGCACGGCCGGCGCAGCCCCTCGCTTCTGCCCGGCGTGCAATCCCTGAAGGACCGTCACGACAATGCCGCGACGAGTTCACCCACGGAATGACTGGCTTCCAGCGGGTGGCGCAGCTTCCCCTCCGGATTGAGCTCGTATACGTTGCGGCGTCCGACCTTCGACTTGATCAGGTATCCCTCGTCGGTCAAATCGGTCAGAATCGCCTGCACAGAGCGCTCGGTGATGCCGATGCGCAAAGCCAGCTCGCGCGCCGTCAGCGGTTCGCCAGTGGCTACGCACAACAACACATGACCGTGGTTGGTCAGGAATGTCCACCTGCGATCAGAACCCTCGGCAGCGGGTCGCGCTACCGCCCTCCCTTTCGAAGCAACGTCCACGCAGCAATCTTACTATGCGATGATTTCGCGTAAAAGAATTCGCCAATCGATCAGCGCAGCTAATTCGTGGCGCACTCAGCCGCCCGGGGGCAGTTCCGCGAAGAAGGACTCGACGGCGGCGCGGTAGGCGTGCGGCGCCTCGTCGTGCACCAGGTGACCGGCCTCGGCTACGGCCAGAAATGTCGTCGGGCAGTCCGACTCCGCCATCGCACGCATCTGACCGGGCGGCGTCACCGAGTTGCCGGCCTCGATGAGCAGCGCCGGCGCCCGCACGGCCGCCCACTGCGCCCAGTAGTCGCGGGTGCCCCATTCCGCGGCGATCTCGATCCAACGCGCGGTGTGGCCATGCAGCCGCCAGCCGCCGGGGGTGCGGTCGAAGGCATCCATGAAGTAACGCCCGGCGACCGGCCCGAATTCGCCCAAAAGCTTTTCGGCGGAGCCGAATTCGACCGGAAGCGCGTGCAGCCACGGCTCCCAGGGCCCAGTGGTGCGCCCGCGGAAATCCGGCGCCATGTCCTCGATCACCAGCGCCGAAACCAGGTTGGGGCGTTCGGCGGCCAGGCACCACGAATGCAGGGCGCCCATCGAATGCCCGACCAGTCGGGCCGGCGCCCCCAGCTCACCCACCGCGTCGGCCAGGTCGGCCACGAACCGTTCGGTGCTGATCGGGTGCGGGTCCTCGACGTCACGGCCGCGGTGCCACGGCGCGTCGTAGGTGTACACGGTCCCCAGCCGGGCCAGCCACGGCAGCTGCCGCGACCAGGTGGAACCGCGCCCCATCAGGCCGTGCACCAGCACCAAAGGTTCGCCCCGTCCGCCGTGACGGGTCAGCAGGTTGCCGGGCACCCCACCATCTTGCGCGACCCGCACCGCAGACGGGCAGGGCGGGCCGCGGTAGCCTAGCGGGATGCCGCCAGTGGTGAAGATCAACGCAATCGAAGTGCCGGCCGACGCCGGTCCCGAGCTGGAGAAGCGGTTCGCCCACCGCGCCCACGCGGTCGACAACCAGCCCGGTTTCCTCGGGTTTCAGCTGCTGCGCCCGGTCAAGGGGGAGAACCGCTACTTCGTGGTGACGCAGTGGGAGTCCGAGGAGGCGTTCCAGGCGTGGGCGAAGGGTCCCGCCATCGAAGCCCACGCCGGCGAGCGGGCCAACCCGGTGGCAACCGGGGCGTCGCTGCTGGAATTCGAGGTTGTGATGGACGTTGTCGGGAAAGACCACACCAAGTAGCAGGCGTCGGGCACTGCATCGTCTGCTGGCGCTGGGCGCCTCCGCCACCCTGATCCTGGCCGTGGCACCCGGCTGCTCCCCCGCCCCGCCGCCGCGGGCGAGCGCGTCGGATTCCGGGCGAGCGATCGACACCCGGACCCCCCCGGGGCTGCGCGCCCAACAGACCCTGGACATGCTCAACTCGGACTGGCCGATCGGCCCGGTTGGCGTGCGCACCCTCGCCGCGCCCGACGACGTCAAGCCGGTCGAAACGACCATGGAAAAGCTGTGGTGGGATCGGCCCTTCGCCCTCGACGGCGTCGACATCAGCGCCATCGCCGCCACGTTGCACCTGACCTCGTCCTACGGTGCGCGCCAGGACATCCGCATCCACACCGACGACGAGGGCCGGGTCGATCACTTCGACGTCGACACCCGCGCGCCGACCGTCAAGTCGTTCCACGACGTCGACGCGGTGTTGAGCAAGACCGGGGCCCGCTACTCCTACCAGGTCGCCAAGGTCGACGACGGCCACTGCGACCCGGTGGCGGGCACCAACACCACCGAACCCCTGCCGCTGGCGTCGATTTTCAAGCTCTACGTCCTGCACGCCCTGGCCGGTGCGGTGCAGAACGGGACGGTGGCCTGGGACGACCAGCTGACCGTCACCGACAAGAGCCGGGCGGTGGGTTCGTCCGGGCTGGAACTGTCCGCGGGAGAACATGTTTCGGTTCGCACCGCCGCCGAGAAGATGATCGCGACCAGTGACAACATGGCCACCGACCTGCTGATCGGGCGGCTCGGCACGCACGCCATCGAGCAGGCGCTCGCCACGGCCGGCCATCACGATCCGGCCAGCATGACCCCCTTCCCCACGATGTACGAGCTGTTCTCCGTCGGCTGGGGCAAGCCGGACCTGCGCGCCCAGTGGGAGCACGGTTCCCCGCAAGTGCGCGCCCGGCTGCTGGCGCAGGCCAATTCGACGCCGTACCAGCCGGATCCGACTCGCGCGCACACCCCGGCCTCAAGTTATGGGGCGGAGTGGTACGGCACCGCCGAAGACATCTGCCGCGTCCATGCGGCGCTGCAGGCCGACGCGGTCGGCGCGGCGGCGCCGGTCCGGCAGATTCTGTCCGCGGTGTCGGGCATCCAGCTGGACCGCAACGTCTGGCCGTACATCGGCGCGAAAGCCGGCGGCCTGCCCGGCGACCTGACCTTCAGCTGGTACGCCGTCGACAAGACGAGGCAGCCGTGGGTGGTCAGCTTCCAGCTGAACTGGCCCCGCGACCACGGGCCGAGCGCGACCAGTTGGATGCTGAAAATCGCCAAACAGGTCTTTGCGCTGATCGCGCCGAGCTGACCGGTTGGACCGCCCCGTTCAGTCCTACCCGGGGCCGTTGTGGCGGAATTGGCTGGCCATGTGTTTGGCCGCCTCGGTGACCGGGGTGGCCTGGACCGCCGTGCCGTAAGCGCAGATTTCGGTCCACACGTCACCGATCTCGATGGTGTCGAACCGCATGGCGACGACCGCGTTGGCCCCGCGGTGATGCACCTCGGCCATCAGCCGCTCCATCGTCTGGTTGCGGCTCTCGGCCAGGTTCTTGGTCATTCCCTGCAGTTCACTGCCGAAGATGGATTTGATCCCCGCGCCGAATTGGGAGATCACGTTCCGCGAACGCACGGTCAGCCCGAACACCTCGCCGCGCACCCGTTGGATCTCCCAGCCCGGAATGTCGTTGGTGGTGACGATCAGCACCGGCCGGCCCCCTGACCACAGCTAAACGGGCGGTTACTCCCGTCAGAAAGTAACCGCCCGTTTGCGGCAATCCCTAGTGCGCGTCCGGTCCGTTCCCGCCCGCACTGTGGGCCCCGGCCTTGGCCAGATCCGGCTCAGCGGGTGGCTTGCGGGTCCCGGTGAACGTGAACACCGCGTCCTCGCCGGCGCCCTCGCCATCCCAGTTGTCGACGTCGACGGTGACGAGTTGGCCGGGTCCGACCTCCTCGAACAGGATCTTCTCCGACAGCTGGTCCTCGATCTCGCGCTGGATGGTGCGCCGCAACGGTCGGGCGCCCAGCACCGGGTCGAAGCCGCGCTTGGCCAGCAACGACTTGGCCTGCTCCGTCAGCTCCAGAGCCATGTCCTTGGCCTTGAGCTGGGTGGCCACCCGGCTGATCATGAGGTCGACCATCCGAATGATCTCGTCCTTGGCCAGCTGGTGGAAGACGATGATGTCGTCGATGCGGTTGAGGAACTCCGGCCGGAAGTGCTTCTTGAGCTCATCGTTGACCTTCTGCTTCATCCGCTCGTAGTCGTTCGCGCCACCGCCCTGGGTGAACCCGAGGCCGACCGGCTTGGAGATGTCGGAGGTACCCAGGTTGGACGTGAAGATCAGCACGGTGTTCTTGAAGTCCACTGTGCGGCCCTGGCCGTCGGTGAGGCGGCCGTCCTCGAGGACCTGCAACAGGCTGTTGTAGATCTCCTGGTGCGCCTTCTCGATCTCGTCGAACAGCACCACGCTGAAAGGCTTGCGGCGCACCTTCTCGGTGAGCTGGCCACCCTCCTCGTAGCCGACGTATCCGGGTGGGGCGCCGAACAGCCGCGACGCGGTGAACCGGTCGTGGAACTCGCCCATGTCGATCTGGATGAGCGCGTCGTCGTCGCCGAACAGAAAGTTGGCCAGCGCCTTGGACAGCTCGGTCTTACCGACACCGGACGGACCGGCGAAGATGAACGAGCCCGACGGGCGCTTGGGGTCTTTCAACCCGGCGCGGGTGCGGCGGATCGCCTTCGAGACGGCCTTGACGGCGTCCTCCTGGCCGATGATCCGCTTGTGCAGCTCGTCTTCCATGCGCAGCAGCCGGGTCGTCTCGGCCTCGGTGAGCTTGAACACCGGGATGCCCGTCCAGTTGCCCAGCACCTCGGCGATCTGCTCGTCGTCGACCTCGGCGACCACGTCGAGATCACCTGAGCGCCACTGCTTTTCGCGCTCGGCGCGCTGGGCCACCAGCTGCTTCTCCCGATCGCGCAGGCTGGCCGCCTTCTCGAAGTCCTGCGCGTCGATCGCCGACTCCTTCTCTCGGCGCGCGTCGGCGATCTTCTCGTCGAACTCGCGCAAGTCCGGCGGCGCGGTCATCCGGCGGATCCGCATCCGGGCGCCCGCCTCGTCGATCAGGTCGATCGCCTTGTCCGGCAGGAACCGGTCGTTGATGTAACGGTCGGCCAGCGTCGCCGCGGCCACCATCGCCGAGTCGGTGATCGACACCCGGTGGTGGGCCTCGTAGCGGTCGCGCAGACCCTTGAGGATCTCGATGGTGTGTTCCACCGTCGGCTCCCCGACCTGCACCGGCTGGAAACGGCGCTCCAGGGCGGCGTCCTTCTCGATGTACTTGCGGTACTCGTCGAGGGTGGTGGCGCCGATGGTCTGCAGCTCGCCGCGGGCCAGCTTGGGCTTGAGGATGCTCGCGGCGTCGATCGCGCCCTCGGCGGCGCCCGCCCCGACCAGCGTGTGCAGCTCGTCGATGAACAGGATGATGTCGCCGCGGGTGTTGATCTCCTTGAGCACCTTCTTCAGGCGCTCCTCGAAGTCACCGCGGTAGCGCGAGCCCGCGACCAACGACCCCAGGTCGAGGGTGTAGAGCTGCTTGTCCTTCAGCGTCTCGGGAACCTGGCCGTGCACGATGGCCTGCGCCAGGCCCTCGACGACGGCGGTCTTACCGACGCCGGGCTCCCCGATCAGCACCGGGTTGTTCTTGGTGCGCCGGCTCAGCACCTGCATCACCCGCTCGATTTCCTTCTCGCGGCCGATGACGGGGTCCAGCTTGCCCTCCGTCGCGGCCGCCGTCAGGTTGCGCCCGAACTGGTCGAGCACCAACGACGTCGACGGGGACCCGGACTCGCCACCCCGGCCGCCGGTGCCGGCCTCCGCGGCCTCCTTGCCCTGGTAGCCGCTCAGCAGCTGGATCACCTGCTGGCGCACCCGGGTCAGCTCGGCGCCGAGCTTGACCAGCACCTGGGCCGCCACGCCCTCACCCTCGCGGATCAGCCCCAGCAGGATGTGCTCGGTGCCGATGTAGTTGTGGCCGAGTTGCAGCGCCTCGCGCAGGCTCAGCTCGAGGACCTTCTTGGCGCGCGGCGTGAACGGGATGTGTCCCGACGGGGCCTGCTGCCCCTGGCCGATGATCTCCTCGACCTGGCTGCGGACGCCCTCCAGGGAGATGCCCAGCGACTCCAGCGACTTCGCTGCGACCCCTTCGCCCTCGTGAATCAAACCCAGCAGGATGTGCTCGGTGCCGATGTAGTTGTGGTTGAGCATCCGGGCCTCTTCTTGCGCCAGGACGACGACCCTGCGGGCACGGTCGGTAAATCGTTCAAACATCGGTGGTTACCTGCTCTCCCTCACCATCGGTACAACCTCACTAGCGGTCCAGTGGGGCTCGGAATCGCGTACCTGCCATCCACTGTAATGGTCGGCCTGCCAGGCGGCCTAACCTTGCGGTTGTCGTACCCGACGGGGATCCGCCCGGGCACCAGCGCCACAACTGAGGAAACGAGATGAACACCCGATTCGTTTCCTGCGGCCACCCCGGGCCGTTTCGCCGCCAGCGAAAGCACCAAACGACCGACGCCCGGGCGGCGCGGCCCGGGCGTCGGTGCGCGGTTTGTCAGGTCGCCGCGTGGAACGCATCGATGACGTCAGCCGGGATACGCCCGCGCGTCGACACGTTGTGCCCGTTGCGGCGGGCCCATTCACGGATCGCGGCGCTCTGTTCGCGGTCGATCGCGCCGCGTCCACGCACGGAGCCGGAACGCCCGCGACGCCGACCGCCGACGCGGCGGCCCGCCGCGACCCATTGTTTTAGATCGCCGCGCAGTTTCGCGGCATTCTTAGACGAAAGATCGATCTCATAGGTCACCCCGTCAAGCCCGAATTCGACCGTTTCGTCGGCTGCGCCCGCACCGTCGAAATCATCGACCAAGGTGACGGTCACTTTTTT
>NZ_JBYCLG010000100.1:0-3140 GCF_057473785.1 Mycobacterium sp. TH-M103 | reverse complement strand
GTACCGGATTCGCTGCTGTCCCAGGACCGCTACTGGCAGCACACCGCCGGCACCTGGCTGCTCGACATGGGCATGCTCGCCGCACTCTCGGTGTTCTGTGGCGGCTTCGTTCGCTGGAAGATCCGCCTCCGGCGCTGACCGCTACCCGGCGGGGCGCGTCCACATCCGGGTCACGGGGTCGCATTCGAGCAGGTGCCCGTCGTTGGAGGTCGTCATGGCGAACGCCGGAAGCCCCGGCCGGTCACAGGAGCTTCCGGCGGCGTGCACCCCGTTCGTGATGGGGGCCCTGGCCCAGGCGTTGCCCTCGCACACGATCTGCTCGTTGTTGGTGGGGTCGTAGGCCAGCTTGTCGATGTCGCCGCACCGTCCACCCAGGACGGGCGGGGCCCCCGACGGCGCCGGCGGGCTCGCGGCGCCGGCCACCCGGGTGGGGTCGGCGAGGTGCACGCCCGGCGGCACGTCACCGACCCGGGTGGCCACCACGGGCACCCGCACGACCGCTCCCCGTGCGCCGCAGTCGTTGCCGAGCACGGTCTCGGTGACCGTGCCGCGCAGCGTGCCGTCGGCCTGCGGCGCCAACGACCAGGCGATGGTCTCCTGCTGGGTCGCCCCGGTTCGCCCGTCGGGCTGGGTGCAGCCGACCCGCTGCTGCTGCGGGGTGCCCTGCCAGTAGCCGCCGACGAAGCGCAGCGTGTCGGTGTGACCGCCGTCGGTCGTGGCGGGGATCTGGTGGGTGGCGTCGTCGAGCCGAGTCGCGGTGGCCGTGCACCCGTTGGTGGTGCACGCCGAACGGAAAGCCCACCAGTCGGTGTCGGTCCCATCGTGGCGGATCGGGATGCCGTTGGCGGTCTGCTTGCCGTGGTCGTAGCTCAACCGGTAGGTGCCGTCGAGCGCCGGCCCGCCGGTTCTCGCGGCCGGCGCGGCGCCGGGCGCCGGCCCGGCCGGTTTGGCGGCCAGCGCCGGGCTCGTCGGCGGGCCCTCCGGCTCGAAGGAGTACAGGACCGACCAGGTCGCCGCCACCGCGATCAGCACCGCGCAGACCAGCGCGGCCGCCCACCGGGCTCGTGAGGAAAACCGGTGACTCGTGGCCGCGACGGCGGCGAGGGGCCCCGGCCGCCGGGCCGGCGCGAATTCGCCGGACGCCCGCACGCCGGCGGCCTTGTCGACGCGCTCGGCGACGGCGGCGGCGAACGCCCGGCACCGCTCGAACCGCTCTTCGGGCCGCTTGGCCAGGGCCGTGCGGAACACCTCGTCCAGGTACGCCAGCTCCGGGCGGGCATCGCCGAGCCGGGGCGGCGCCTCGTGCAGATGCTGGCCGATCACCGCGATCGGGTTGGGGTGCCGGAACGGCGGCGCGCCGGTGAGCAGGTGAAAGGCCGTGGCCGCCAGCGCGTATTGGTCGGCCCGGCCGTCGATCTTGGCGCCGGTGAGCTGTTCGGGCGCGGCGTAGGCCACCGTGCCCACCGCGACGTTGGTCGCGGTGATGCCGCTGATGTCGCCCAGGTGGCGCGCAACGCCGAAGTCCGCCAACAGGATTCGGAGTTCTTCGGCCTCGGGATGGGTGAGCAGGATGTTGGCGGGTTTGACGTCGCGGTGCAGCAGGCCGCGGTCGTGGGCGTAGTCGAGTGCGCCCGCGACGGCGTGCAGGATCGCGCACACCTCGTCGATCGGCATCCCATTCGGGTGCCGCTCTCTGACCAGCCGGGCGGCATCGGTGCCCTCCACGTAGTCCATGGAGATCCACAGCCGACCGTCGAATTCGCCGCGGTCGTGCACGCCGACGATGTGCGGGTGCCACAGCGTCGCGGCGAGATCGGCCTCCCGGCTGAATCTCTCGCGGAACTCACCGTCCGCGGTGACCGCTTCGGCGAGGACCTTGATGACGTCGCGGCGCGGCAGCCTCGGATGCAGCGCCAGGTAGACCTCGGCCATCCCGCCGGCACCCAGCTGCCGCAGGATCGTGTAGCCGGCGAACGGCTGCCCACCGCGCACGGCCGGACGCGACCCGCCTTCCTCGCCCGCCCGCCCCGCCGCAGGGGTGGCGCCGATCGGCGGGGTGCGGCGCAGCAGCTGCGCGACGCTCCCCGACGGCAGCGAGTGAAAGCCCGCGCGCAGGGCCGCACGGGCCTGCCGCGGGCCGCTCAGCAGCCGTCGCCCGGCGTCGAGCCGCCGGGTCGTTCCCTTGTCCATCTGCGCCCTCCCCTCATCACCGGGCAGCCCGCCGCCCCGAGGAATCGTTGTCCGGTATCGACATTGCGGCGCGCCCCACGCACGCATCCTGCCGAGCCTTCGTGGGCGGTTAGTCGCAGCAAGCTATGAAACAGCTATGAGTGAGGGGCCCGGAAACAAAGCGAAGTCACAGCCGCGTCCGGCCGAAGCACCCCCGGCCCGCACCGATACTTGAGTGGTGAGTCCACCCGCCCCGCCCGTCCTGACGGTTCGGCACGAGGAATCCCGGCTGACGTTCGCCGCCGGCGCGGAAGTGGTGGTCGGGCGTGACGCCCACGCCGATGTGCGGATCCCCGACCCGCGTATCTCTCGCGCGCACCTGATCCTGCGGTTCGACCGGGGCCGCTGGCTGGCGATCGACAACGGTTCGCTGAACGGCACGTACGTCAACGGCTACCGGATGCCGGTCGTCGACATCCACGATGGCCAGAGCATCCACGTCGGCAACCCGTGGGGGCCGAGGCTGACGTTCGCGATCGGACCGCAACTGGGCCGCGCCGGCCGCCCTGGCCGGCGCGCGCCGATGCGGGACGCGGGGCCGCCCACCGTGGCCTGGTCGGTGACCGACCGCACTCCCCCCGCGCGGCGGGTGCCGCCGCCGCCGGAGGAGGTGACCGTCGTCGACGCCGGGCCGGCGGAAAGCGCCGCGGCGGACCGCCGGCAGCCGACGCCCCCGGCGGAGCTCACGGTGATCAACGCCGGGACCGCCGACGTCTCGGGTCTGGCGACGCGGATGGTGCAGGTCCTGGCTCCGCGCGGGCCGGGAACGCACGGTCCGCAGAACCGCGCCGGGGCGATCACCGTCGGGCGGGCGGCCGACAGCGACGTCGTGGTTCCCGACGTGCTGGCCTCTCGCCACCACGCGACGCTGACCCGGACGCCGCTGGGCACCGAGATCCACGACCACAGCA
>NZ_JBYCLG010000099.1:0-3892 GCF_057473785.1 Mycobacterium sp. TH-M103 | reverse complement strand
TCGAACCTAGATCACCGTCCGTGCGCCCCGCTCACCATCCCCGCCGCCATACCACACGCTCCCTGATCCACATGAACGTCAGGAGAGCCCAATTTCGGGCTGATATTCGCGGGGGGATCGGGGCCGATGCTCGCTGCGGGATTGGGCTGAAACGGCCTGGCCGATGAATTGTCCTCGGCGGCGATGGCGGCCGCGGCCGCGCCGTATACCGCGTGGCTGAGCGCCGCGGCGGTCCGCGCGGAAGGGGTTGGCGCCCAGGCCAAGTCGGTGGCAGCGCTCTTCGAAACCGCGCGGGCGGCCACGGTGTATCCGGGCTTGGTGGCGGCGAACAGGTCGCGGCTGGTGACGTTGGTGCTGTCAAACCTGTTCGGGCAGAACGCTCCCGCGATAGCCGCCGCCGAGGCCGAGTACGAGCAGATGTGGGCGCAGGACGTGGCCGCGATGGCGGGCTAGCACGCCGGTGCGTCGGCGGCCGCCGCGCAGCTGGCGTCCTGGGAGAGCGCTCTGCAGAATCTGTCCAGCTGGTGTCGTTCAACCTGGATGTCGGCAACCTCGGCACCTGGAACCTGGGCAGCGGCAGCTTCGGCAGCGGCAACTCCGGCAACCTGAACCTGGGCTCGGGCAACAGCGGCAACGACAACGTCGGCTTCGGCAACGCGGGCCCGGACAACGTCGGCGCCGGGAACTCGGGGCTCACCGGTCAGAGTTCGGGCTTCTTCAACTCGGCCGGATACAGCTCGGGGCTGGCCAACTCGGGGGACCAGAGTCCGGGCTTGTTCACCGCGGTTTCGGGCACGTCCGGTTTGGCCGGCTCCTGAGGTGCGGGGTCGGGTATGTCGCTCAACGCCGACCGACAGCACACGGTTGAGGGACATGGCACCAGATCCGGCCGGTGTTGCGCCGGTGGTCGCGCCGGGACGAGTTATTTGTAGACCGGCGGGTTAGGCGATACTGGTGCGATGAAGCCGGATTACGACGTCCTGATCATCGGCTCGGGTTTCGGCGGCAGCGTCAGCGCGCTGCGGCTGACCGAAAAGGGCTACCGGGTGGGGGTGTTGGAGGCCGGGCGCCGCTTCTCCGACGAGGAGTTCGCTGAGACGTCCTGGAACCTGCGTAAATTCCTGTGGGCGCCGAGGCTGGGCTGCTACGGCATTCAGCGCATCCATCCGCTGCGCAACGTGCTGATCCTGGCCGGCGCCGGCGTGGGTGGCGGCTCGCTGAACTACGCCAACACCCTCTACGTGCCGCCCGAGCCGTTCTTCGCCGACCGGCAGTGGTCGCACATCACCGACTGGCGCGACGAGCTGATGCCGCACTACGACCAGGCGCAGCGGATGCTGGGCGTGGTGCAGAACCCCACCTTCACCGACGCCGACCGGGTGCTCAAAGAGGTGGCCGACGACATGGGCTGCGGCGACACGTTCGTGTCCACCCCGGTCGGGGTGTTCTTCGGTCCCGACGGCACCAAGGCGCCCGGAAAAACCTTCCCGGACCCGTATTTCGGCGGTGCCGGCCCGGAGCGGACCGGCTGCCTGGAGTGCGGCTCGTGCATGACCGGTTGCCGGTTCGGCGCCAAGAACACGCTGGTGAAGAACTACCTCGGCCTCGCGGAATCGGCTGGCGCGCGGGTGCATCCGATGACGACGGTCAAGGGCTTCGAGCAGCGTCCCGACGGCCTGTGGGAGGTCCGCACCGTGCGCACCGGCAGCTGGCTGCGCCGGGACAGGAGCACCTTCACCGCCTCGTACCTGATCCTGGCCGCCGGGACGTGGGGCACCCAGCATCTGCTGTTCAAGATGCGGGACAAGGGCAGGCTGCCCCGCCTGTCCGAGCGGCTCGGCGTGCTCACCCGGACCAACTCCGAGTCGATCGTCGGCGCCGGCAAGCTCGAGGTCGACCCCGCCCTCGACCTGACCCACGGGGTGGCGATCACGTCGTCGATCCACCCGACGCCGGACACCCACGTCGAGCCCTGCCGCTACGGCAAGGGCTCCAACGCCATGGGCTTGCTGCAGACCCTGATGACCGACGGCGCCGGACCCGGCGGCACCGACGTGCCGCGCTGGCGGCAGTTGCTGGACCAGGCCGCCGAGGACCCGCGCCGCATGCTGCGCATGCTCAACGTCCACCAGTGGAGCGAGCGTACGCTGATCGCCCTGGTGATGCAGCACCTGGACAACTCGATCACCACCTACACCAAGCGCGGCAAGCTGGGCATCCGCTGGTACACCAGCAAGCAGGGCCACGGCGAGCCCAACCCCTCCTGGAACCCGGTCGGCAACGAGGTGACGCGCCGCATCGCCGCCAAGGTCGACGGCGTGGCCGGCGGCACCTGGGGCGAGCTGTTCAACATCCCGCTGACCGCGCACTTCCTCGGCGGTGCCGCGATCAGCGACAGTCCCGCACGGGGTGTCATCGACCCCTACCACCGGGTGTACGGCTACCCGACGCTGTATGTGGTCGACGGCGCGGCGATCTCGGCGAACCTGGGCGTCAACCCGTCGCTGTCCATCACCGCACAAGCCGAGCGGGCCGCCTCGCTGTGGCCGAACAAGGGGGAGAGCGACCAGCGCCCGCTGCAGGGCGATACCTACCGCCGACTGGCCCCGATCCCGCCCCAGCACCCGGTGGTGCCGGCCGAGGCGCCCGGCGCGCTGCGCTGGGACCGCCCCGGCCATGTGGAACCCGGATCGGTCAGCGCCGGCTGAGGCCGGTCAGCCCGGAATCGCCCCCTAGCTTGCGATCGCCTCGAGCGGCGCGCCGCTGAGGACCCGGCTGCGTTCCCCGTGCACGTTGACGGGGACGTCGCCCATCAGGGTGACCCGGTGCATCAGCCGGGGCTGGTTGTCGTAGTCGTCGATTGCCCGGTGCTGGGTGGCCCGGTTGTCCCAGATCGCGACGTCGCCTGCCTCCCAGTTCCAGCGAATCGTGTTCTCGGGCAGGGTGATTCGCCGTTGGATCAGGTCCAACAGGGCGGCGGACTCGTGGCTGTCCAGCCCCACGAAGCCGCGTACGAAGTCTCCGGCCAGCAGCGTGCGCTCACCGGTTTCCGGGTGCACGCGCACCACGGGGTGCTCTGTCTGGAACTCCCGCTTCTCGAACGCCTGCCGGAACGCCCGCTGCGCGTCGGTCATCGCCTTCTGGGCCGCCTGGGCCTCGGCGGTGATGTAGTCGTAGCGGTTGGTGTGCAGCGCCCACAGGTTCTCCACGAGGCACTTGAGCGGCTCGGGCAGCTGCTCGTAGGCGGCTGCGGTGGAGGCCCACAGCGTCGAGCCGCCGTAGGTGGGCAGGGTGACTGCCCGCAGGATCGAGGCCGCGGGGTAGTTGGCGGCGAAGGTGACGTCGGTGTGCCAGCGGTTGGCCTTGCCGTACTCGGAGTTGATCGGGGTGATGACCGGCGCGTCCGCGGCGGCCAGCACCGACGCGGCGGGGTGGCCGATCGGCGTGCCCAGCAGGCCCGCGAACGCGAGCTGCGCCGCGTCATCGAGGTGGTGCTGGCCGCGGAAGAAGATCACCTTGTGGTCCAGCAGGGCGCGGTGAATCTCATCGACCGTGCCGGGGGTGAGGTCGCCGCCGAGGCGGACCCCGTCGACCCGCGCACCGATGCGGCTGCCCAGTTTCGTGACGGTTACCTGGTCTGTCATTGCTGTCGTCCTTGGCCGAAGTCCAGCTGTAGTCAGCTGACTACAACCATGAAGTTTAGTCTAGCTACCGAACGTCGGCCGGGCAACAGTCGGCTGGAGGGCGCTTCCTGCTCGCTACTTCGCCCGCGACATCGCGCGGCGGTGCATGGGTTCGCGGCCCGGCGGTTGCGGCGGCCGCGGCAGCAGGGGTTTACGGGTCCGCACCGCGATCGTCTTGGGCGCGTCGGTGCTCAGGGTGACCTCCTCGC
>NZ_JBYCLG010000098.1:0-1897 GCF_057473785.1 Mycobacterium sp. TH-M103 | reverse complement strand
CCCGCGAGATCGCCTGCGCCTACGACCTGACGTTCGTCGACCCCGCCAGCGATGAAGTGGTCAAGCCGCTGCCGGTGGCGGGGGAGGCCTGGCCGCTGACCGTGCAGGCCGGCACCGGCGTGCGCCGGTTCGCGCTGCGCCCGGTCACCGGGATCGATCCCGCCGCCGTGTCGCCCTGGTGGCTGCAGCGCCGGCTGCTGCTGTGCGGCATCCGCGCGACCTCCCCGGCGGTGGACGTCACCAACTACGTGATGCTGGAACTGGGCCACCCGATGCACGCCCACGACCGCAACCGCATCACCGGCGGACTGGGGGTGCGCTTCGCCCATCCCGGCGAGACCGTCGTGACCCTCGACGACGTGGAGCGGCGGCTGGATCCGGCCGACGTCCTGATCGTCGACGATGCGGCGACGGCGGCCATCGGCGGTGTGATGGGCGCGGCCAGCACCGAGGTGCGCGCTGAGTCCACCGACGTGCTGCTGGAGGCGGCGGTGTGGGACCCCGCCGCGATCTCGCGGACGCAGCGCCGGCTGCACCTGCCGAGTGAGGCCGCCCGCCGGTACGAGCGCGGGGTGGACCCGGCGATCTCGGTGGCCGCGCTGGACCGCTGTGCGACGCTGCTCACCGACATCGCCGGGGGAGCGGTGTCCGACGCTTTGACGGACTGGCGTGGTGATCCGCCGTGTGAGCGCTGGTCACCACCGCCGATCCGGATCGCCGCCGACCTGCCGGACCGTGTCGCCGGCGTCGCGTACGCCCCGGGCGCGACCGCCCGGCGGCTGACCCAGATCGGGGCCCTGGTGACTGACGGTGACGGCGAGCTGACCGTGACACCGCCGAGCTGGCGGCCCGACCTGCTGCAGCCCGCCGACCTCGTCGAGGAGGTGCTGCGGCTGGAGGGTCTGGAGGCCATTCCGTCGGTGCTGCCGTCGGCGCCCGCGGGCCGCGGGCTGACCGCGGCGCAGAAGCGTCGCCGTGCGATCGGGAGGTCGCTGGCCCAGTCCGGCTATGTCGAGGTCCTGCCGACGCCCTTTCTACCGGCCGGCGTCTTCGATCTGTGGGGGCTGCCCGACGACGACCCGCGACGCGCGACCACGCACGTGCTCAACCCGCTCGAGGCCGACCGCCCGCACCTGGCGACCACGTTGTTGCCCGCTCTGCTGGAAGCGTTGGGGCGCAACGTATCTCGCGGTCTTGTCGACACCGCGCTGTTCGCCCTCGCCCAGGTGGTCCAGCCCACCGAACAGACGCGCGCCGTGGAGCTCATCCCCGTGCACCGGCGCCCGACCGACGCCGAGATCGCCCTGCTGGACGCGTCGCTGCCGCGGCAACCCCAGCACGTGGCGGCGGTGCTGACGGGTCTGCGGGAACCGCGGGGCCCGTGGGGGCCGGGCCGGCGGGTCGAGGCGGCCGACGCGTTCGAGGCGGTCCGAATCGTGTTGCGCGCCAGCGGTGTCGAGGTGACGCTGCGGGCGGCCCAACGCCTGCCGTGGCATCCCGGCCGGTGCGCCGAGGTGCTCGTCGGGGGCGCCGTCGTCGGCCACGCGGGCCAGTTGCACCCCGCCGTGGTCGAGCGGGCGGGCCTGCCCAAGGGCACCTGCGCCATGGAGTTGAACCTGGATGCGATTGCGATCGTCGACGCGTTCCCGGCGCCGAAGGTCTCGCCGTTCCCGGCCGTGTTCCAGGACGTCAGCCTGGTCGTGCCGGCCCACGTGCCGGCGGCGGCGGTCGCCGACGCGGTGCGTGCGGGCGCCGGCGAGTTGCTCGAGGACATCGCGCTGTTCGACGTCTTCACCGGCCCGCAGATCGGCGAGGACCGCAAGTCGCTGACGTTCGCGCTGCGCTTCCGGGCGCCGGATCGCACGCTCACCGAGGACGACGCCAGCGCCGCCCGCGA
>NZ_JBYCLG010000097.1:0-15418 GCF_057473785.1 Mycobacterium sp. TH-M103 | reverse complement strand
TTTCAGACGGCGGGCTCCAACCTGCAGAGCATCGCCGACACCTGGCTCGCCGACCCGTTCCCGGTGCTGGCGCAGGTGGCCAGCAACCAGATCGGCTTCGCCGACACTTTGGGCAGCAACCTGCAGACGCTGGGCAATGGCGTCTACGACCTGCTGACCCAGACGTTGCCACCGCAGATCACCACGCTGATCGACGGCATCCAGGCCGGGGACATCGCCTCCTCGGTGAGCACTTTTAACTCGTCCCTGATTTTTGACCTGTTACCGCTTGCTACTCCGCTGTTGAATATCGCCGATATTCCCGGTGAGATGCTGACAAATTTGTCGACCACGGTCAGCGACAACCTCGCCAACAGCGTGTTGACGTTTTTGCTCGGCTTCAACGGCATGATTTTTGCGCAGTCACAGGGGACCGCAAACGGACTGCAGCTGGCGCTGGATGCCTACAACGCCGGGCAGTACCCCACCGCGTTGGTCGACCTGCTGAACGTGCCTGCCCTGAGCGTGGGCGGTTATCTCAATGGATCAACAGGCCCGTTTGACCTTGGTGTTCTGCAAACAGGTGGACTGGTCGATGCGCTGGTCAACGAGATTCCCCAGGACTTCGCGAAATCGCTGGTGCCCACTGGGGGAACGGCGGCCACCTGGGGCGGGGTTCTCGACCAGCTGGGCACCCTGTTGTTCGGCGGGCTGGAATCTTACTTCGGGGTGTCTCCGGCGGCTTTTGATCCCGTCGCCGCGTTCGATCCCGCCTCGTTCAGCGCCGCTTTCGACCCGGCCGCGTTGTCGATGGCGTTCGATCCCGCTGCCGTCACGGACATCGGCTCGATGCTGGCCGCCGACCTGGCGCCCAACCTGAGCACCATCGCGCTGGATCTGCTCACTTCGCTGCTCTGAGTCACCGTCCCTGCGACCAGTCTTCCCGCGGGCGCCACCCGCGGGAAGACTGGTCGCTCGGCGTTGCCGAATCCGTTGCTGCGTAGCTGAATTCGGTGAAAACCGCACCGTATTCGCAGCGGCCGGGCTACGATGGCGGGAACTGCTGGGACGCAAGCCAGATCAGTTGTCCCCGGCAGGTGCCGCGCCTAATCGCTTCGGTCACAGGAGAATTTGGTCCCCGTTGCCGGGATGGCCGGCCGACATTAGTGACAGGAGGTGGAGGTCGTGTCCTTCGTAACGGCTCGACCGGAAATGCTGACCGCCGCGGCGGGAAGCTTGTCGAGGATCGGATCGTCGATGGCGTCCAACAATGCGGCGGCCGAAGGGCCGACCACCGAGGTGGCGCCGCCGGCGGCCGACCAGGTGTCCCAACTGGTGGGCACCCACTTCGCCGCGCACGGGTTGGCCTACCAGACCATTGCGTTGATGGCCAACCAGATCCACGAGGCGTTCGTCAACGCCCTGTCCACCGGCGCCACGTCGTACACGATCACCGAGGCGGCCAACGTGGCGGCGGCCGGCTAGGGCAAGGCGGCCGCGGTGTTCTTCTCCTTTTTCCCCCCCGAAATCATCTCCGGGATGATGTACTCGGGCCCGGGCTCGGGGCCCCTCGTGGCGTCGGCGGCGGCGTGGGATGGGCTGGCAAGCGACCTGTACGCGACGGCGGCTTCCTATGAGTCGGTGATCGCGACCCTCACCAGCGGATGGGCGGGCCCGTCGGCGATGGCGATGACCGCGGCAGCCGTGCCGTACGTGTCGTGGATGGGCGCGACGGCCGCGGCAGCGGCCGAGGCCGGCGCGCAGGCGAGCGCGGCGGTGGTCGCGTTCGAGACGGCGTTCGCGACGACGGTGCCCCCGCCGGTGATCGCCACCAACCGGGCGGTGCTCGCCGCGTTGATCGCCTCGAACATCTTCGGCCAGAACACCCCGGCCATCGCGGCGACCGAGGCCGACTATCTGGAGATGTGGGCCCAGGATGTTGGCGCGATGAACGGATACGCCGCCTCGGCCGCCGGTGCGCTGCAGACGCCGGCGTTCAGCGTGCCGCCGGCGATGACCAACCCGGCGGCCACGCTGACGCCACTGCTGACCAGTTCCGGAGCCGGCGCGCTGTCCGCGCTGACCACGCTGAGCGTCGAGCTGCAGGCGACGCTGGGGTCGCTGACGACGTCGGCCCCCGTGGCCGGGTTTCTCAACGCCACCGGTCTGGGTTCGTTGGCGAGCGGGGGCGGTCTGACCCAGGCGTCGATCTATCCCATCGAGGGCGGCTACTACGCGGCGATGATGAGCAGCATCCCGGCGCGCATGTTCATGAGCATGGGCAACTCGGCCGGATCCTCGGGAATGGGGCTTACCGGCAGTCAGGCGCTGTTCGACAGCATCGGCCAGTTCGTCAGCAGCAAGATGCAGGTGGTGGTCGGCGGGATCTCCAATCAGCTCAAGAGCTGGGGTGGTTCGATTTCGGCCCAGTTGGCGTCCGCCTCGAAGCTGGGTGGGCTGTCGATCCCGTCGGGCTGGTCGGCGGCCGCGGACGGGGGGATCCGTGCCGCGCCGGTGCTGCCACCCACCAGCGTCGCCAGCCCGGCGATGGCGCAGGCCTCGGCCATGCCGAACAGCCCGTTCGGCCAGGCGCTGATGGGAGCCCTCAGCGGTCGGGGCATCGGCAGCATCGGCAAAGTGCCGGCGAAGATCCTGCCCCGTTCACCGGCCGGGGGCTGATCGCCGCGGTCAGCTCGACACCTCGGCCCTCACCTCGTGGGCCGCGCCCACCATGTTGCGCAGCGACGCGGTCACCTCGTCGACGGAGCGCGTCTTCAGCCCGCAGTCGGGGTTGACCCAGAGCCGTTGTGCCGGAAGGGCTTTGAGCGCGGCACGCAACGACTCGGCCATCTCGGCGGTGCCGGGCACCCGCGGGGAGTGGATGTCGTAGACGCCGGGCCCCACGCTGTTGGCGAAGCCGACCGAGTTGAGGTCGTCGAGCACCTCCATGTGCGAGCGCGCCGCCTCGATCGACGTCACGTCGGCGTCCAGGTCCGCAATCGCCCCGATCACCTCGCCGAACTCCGAGTAACACAGGTGCGTGTGGATCTGCGTCGAGTCGGCGACACCGGAGGTGGCCAAGCGGAAAGCCCCGATGGCCCAGCGCAAGTACTCGCCCTGGGCGGCGCGGCGCAGCGGCAGCAGCTCCCGCAGCGCGGGCTCGTCGACCTGGATGATGGAGATGCCGGCGGCCTCCAGGTCGAGGATTTCGTCGCGGATGGCCAGCGCCACCTGGTTGGCCGTCTCGGCCAGCGGCTGGTCGTCACGGACGAACGACCACGCCAGGATCGTGACGGGCCCGGTCAGCATGCCCTTGACCGGCTTGTCGGTCAGCGACTGCGCATAGGTGATCCACTCGACCGTCATCGGTCGGGGCCGGGACACGTCGCCGTAGAGGATCGGCGGACGAACGCAGCGGCTGCCGTAGGATTGCACCCACCCGTTCTGGGTGGCCGCAAACCCCGCCAGTTGTTCGGCGAAGTACTGGACCATGTCGTTGCGTTCCGGCTCGCCGTGTACAAGGACGTCGAGGCCGAGTTGTTCCTGCAGCTCGATGACATCGGCGATCTCCCGCTTCATCCGGTCGACGTATTCGGCTTCGGTGATCTCACCGGAACGAAAAGCGGCGCGCGCCTTGCGGATCGCGGGGGTCTGCGGGTAGGAGCCGATCGTGGTGGTCGGCAGCGGCGGCAGGTGCAGCCGCGCGTCCTGCGCGGCGCGGCGCTGTGCCGGCTCGCCGCGGTGCACACCGGAGTCGAGGATGTCGGCGATGCGGGCCCGCACCCGGTCGTTGTGCAGTCGCGGATCCTCGCGGCGGGAGGCGGCGGCCGCATCCGACGCCGCGATCTGCCCGGCGACCGCGTCGCGTCCGTCGCGCAGCGCGCGCGCCAGGGTCACGACCTCGGTGACCTTCTCCTGCCCGAACGCCAGCCAGCTGAGCAGCTTTTCGTCCAGCCCGGTCTCGGGTTCGAGCGAGTACGGCACGTGCATGGTGGAGCAGGAGGTCGAAACCGCCACCGTGGCGGCCGAATTCAGCAAGGGGACGAGCGTGTCCAGCGCCGCCGCAAGGTCGGTGCGCCAGACGTTGCGCCCGTCGACGACGCCGGCCACCAGGATTTTGCCGGCCAGTTCGGGTACCTCGACTATGGATGCGACCGCCGCGTCGGCGCCGGCCACCAGGTCGAGGCCGATCGCTTCCACGGGCGTGCGGGCCAGCGCCGCCAGGGACGGGCCGGGGTCGCCGAAGTAGGTGGCGACGTGGATGCCGGGACGCGTGCTCCGCGAGCCCAGCGCGTTGTAGACGCGCTCGGCCAGGGCGGGCGCGTCGGGGCAGATGTCGGTGACCAGCGCCGGCTCGTCGAACTGCACCCACTGCGCGCCGGCGTCGGCGAGCAAGGCGAGCAGCTCGGAGTAGACAGGCACCAGCTCTTCGAGGCGTTCGATCGGTGCGTCCGCGCCCTTGATGCCCTTGCTGAGCAAAAGGAAGGTGACCGGGCCGATGACGACGGGTCGCGCCGGGATGCCCTGGCCGAGAGCTTCTTTCAGCTCGGACAGCACCTTGCCCGCGTTCAGGGTGAAGCGGGTGGTGGGCTCGATCTCGGGGACCAGGTAGTGGTAGTTGGTGTCGAACCACTTGGTCATCTCCAGTGGTGCGACGTCGTCGTTGCCACGGGCGAGGGCGAAGTAGCGATCCAACTCGTCGGGAATGTCGGTCACGCGTTGCGGCAGCGCGCCGAGCAGGAACGCCGCGTCGAGCATCTGGTCGTAGTAGGAGAACGTGTTCACCGGCACGGAGTCCAGGCCCGCGCCCGCCAGCCCCGACCACATATCGCGCCGCAGTGTGGCTGCGACGGCCTCCAGCTCGGAGCGGCTGGTCCGCCCGGCCCAGTACCCCTCGGTCGCGCGCTTGAGCTCGCGATTCGGGCCGATGCGTGGAGAGCCGGTGACTGTGGCGGTGAATGGCTGGGGGGTCACGGTCTGGTCCTATCGCTCGACGGAATGTGGTCACCGCCCGTGGCGGTGCGCGCCTTCTGTGCAACGCCCACAGCCAAACGCCCATTCCACCGGGCGATGAGCCACCGGACGCGGCGCGCCCGGCACGACTGCCAGCGGGCCGGCCCCGCGGGGACACCTCATCGCCGCAGCGACAGTTGTCGTTGCCGTGTCGCGCTGCCGGGGACGTGCCGGACTCTGACCGGGTTCCCTGCCGCGTTGCGCGTCTAACCTGCCGGGTTCGACGCCGACCGCGAAGTCAGCAGACCGGCGCCGTTGGCGCACCGTGGTTCGTGAAGATTCGGCGGTGGTCACCTGTTGTGCTCACGTCGGATGCAGCGGGACCATTATCGGTGTTCGTCGTGGTGGTCCCCGCAAAGACCTTGGTGCCTTCGAGCCTGTAAGTCAGCATGGTGGCGGAGGGCTTCCACGGGAACCGTGGATTGGTGCCTCGAGCCCGTGCGTCAGACTTCCGACTCTCCCCGCCCTCCCCACGACGGACAACTTCACAGTGGGCTACGACAGAAGGGAGTTGGGCCGTGGACGTCATTCATCCACGTTGCGCGGGCCTGGACATTTCCAAGAGAGACGCCAAGGTCTGCGTCCGGATCAACGGCGCGGGCCGGCGCAAGACCAGCGAAACGGTGACCACCTACGGAGCCACTACGCAACAGATCATGGCGATGCGTGATCATCTTGTCGCACAGAAGGTTACGTGCGTGGTGATGGAAGCAACCGGCGACTATTGGAAGCCGTTCTACTACCTGCTGGAGGACTTGGCCGGGGTCGAGGTGATGCTGGTCAACGCTCGACACGTCAGAAACCTGCCGGGCCGCAAGACCGACGTCGCCGATGCCACCTGGCTCGCGCAGCTCGGCGCTCACGGTCTGGTCCGTGGGTCGTTCGTTCCTCCCGAGCCGATCCGGCAACTGCGGGATTTGACCCGCACCCGCACCGCGGTGACCCGGGAACGCACCCGCGAGATCCAGCGGCTGGAGAAACTCCTCGAAGACGCCGGGATCAAACTGTCGTCGGTGGCCGCCGATCTCAACGGCAAGTCGTCTCGGTCGATGCTGGAGGCGTTACTCGCCGGTGAGACCGATACGGCAGTGATGGCCGATCTCGCGCAGAAACAGCTGCGCAGAAAAATTCCGCAACTGACCGAAGCGCTCTACGGTCGGTTCAACGCCCATCACGCGTTCTTGACCCGCATGCACCTGGACCTGATCGACCAGCACACCGCGGCCATCGAGGCACTCACCGAGCGGATCGAGGTGGTGATGGAACCCTTTCGCGGCTTCCGGGATCTGATCTGCACCATCCCCGGCATCGGCGGATTCACCGCCGACGTCGTGGTCGCCGAGACCGGAGCCGATATGACCAAATTTCCCACCGCCCAACATCTTGCGTCCTGGGCGGGCACGACCCCGGGCAACAACGAATCCGCCGGCAAGGTGAAATCACGGCGCACCCGCCCCGGCAATCCCTACCTCCAAGGAGCTCTCGGGACCGCAGCGATGTCGATCTCGCACACTCGCGACACCTACCTGGCGGCCAAGTACCGCCGGATCGCCGCCCGCCGCGGTCCCTTGCGGGCCAACGTCGCCGTGCAGCGCGCACTGCTGGTGGCGATCTGGAACATCGCGACGAACAACACCGGGTATCGCGATCCCGGCGGGGATTACTTCACCCGACTCCACCCGCAGAAAGCGCGAAACAACGCCGTCCGGCAACTCGAAGCCATGGGCTACCACGTCACCCTTGAGGAGGCGTCCTGACCACTCACCTTCCGAACGCACCTCACGTCAATCTTCTCGTCAGGTCAGCTTGCCAGCGCCTCGGCGATGGGGGTTTTGCCGTTGTTGAAGTCGATGGTGCGACCGATCGTCGAATCGTCCGCGAGTGCGGCGGCCACGACCAGGGCGACATCGCCCCGGGTCACCTCGTGCCCTGCGCCGACCACGATCCGGCCCGTCGGCGCGTCGAGGGTGAGCCGACCCGGCCCGAGGATCGTCCAATTGAGGTCGCTGGCCCGCAGCCGCGCATCCGCGGCCGCCTTGGCCTCGGCATAGGGAAAGAACGAATCACTCGGCGGTACACCGTGATCCGCGCCCGCCCCGAAATACGAGACCATCACGAAACGCCGCACCCCGGCCCGCGCGGCCGCGTCGATCGTCCGGATCGCCGCGTCCCGGTCGACGGCGTAGGTCCGTTCCGGGCTACCCCCGCCGGCCCCGGCGGAGAAGACGACCGCGTCGTGCCCGGCGAGCAGGCCGGCCAGCGCATCGGTGTCCAGCCGCTCGACGTCGGCGACGACCGGCGTGGCGCCGGTGGCCGCGACGTCGTCGGCGTGGTCCGGATTGCGGAACACCGAAGCCACCTCGTCGCCGCGCTCGACCAGGATGGGGGCCAGTTGCAGCGCGACCTTCCCGTGGCCGCCGATGACGACGATGCGTGACATACCCCGACGGTAGCGCGGTGGTCTCGACCGGGGGCAACCCGCTTCTAGAGCTTCACCCGCCCCATGATGATGTCGATGATCGGCTTACCGGGCGGGTAGGCGCCGGTCAGCGACGCCATCGTGTGCCCGTAGTCCACCAGCAGCGTGATGCCGTTGATACCGAAGGCGGCGGCGCTGTTGAGGAACGCCATCACGTCACCCATCTGCTCCGGCGTGTGAACCTTCGAACCGGTCTCGTCGCGATAGTCCTGGGCGAACGTCAGCCAGAGGTCGGCATTGGCCTGGGCCAGCGGGGTGTCGGTGGGACCGGGGCAGATCGCGTTGATCCGAATGCCCTTCTTGAGCAGGGGATAACCCTGCGTCGCCACGTAGGCGTTGACGACCTTCTTGGAGAAGCCGTAGTGGATGATGCCTTCCGACTCGTGCGCCTTGACCCAGTCCTGCGCGGCCGCGAAGTCGCCCAGGGCGAGGAACTCGTTCAGCAGGTCCAGGTCGTTCTCCCACCCCATGCCGGCCACCGAGGAGATGAAGCAGATCGCCGAGCCGGAGGGAAGCTGGTTCTTCTCGAGCAGGCGATCGATGAGATACCGGTGGCCGAGGAAGTTGATCGCCATCAGGTCGGTCGTCCCCTCGGCGATGCCGGCGGCCGAGAAAACGGCGTGCACGGGGCCGTCCAGCTGCTCGAGCGCGGCATCGATCGAGGCGGGGTCGCGCAGGTCCACCTGGATCGACTTGGCGACGTCGTAGTTCACCGGCGCGTAGTCCATGACGATGACTTCGGCGCCGAGCTCCCCGGCCGACTTCGCCGCCGCGGCACCCATGCCGGTCGCACCGCCGACGACGAGCGCCCGCTTACCGTCATAACGCAACCGATCGACGATGGTCATGGAAATCCCCTTCTCGGCAATTGCTAACCCGGTTCTAACCGCCCAACTGTATGGGTAACAGTTTTTTGGTTCAATACCTAACCGCTTCGAACCGCGACGCCGCGCAAAACCGTGTCCCGCGCATGCAGCAGCGCCGCGCGGGTGCCGATGTTGCGAAGGATGTTCTCCGGTATCCACTGCAAGCCGACGACGCACCGTGCCAGCATCGCCGTCGATGGCGCTTGGATAGCGATCTCTCCTGACTTGATGCCCTCGGAGAGAAGCGATTTCATCTGCCGAAGCCTCGTGGCATACAACCAGCCGGGGTTCGGGCTGTCCGGCGGTGATTGCCGCATCCAGGCCAGCTGAATCCGGAACTCGTCGGAGAATCGGTCGAGTGCGTTGACGTTGACCCAGCTCAGTGCGTCCAGCTTCTCGACGGCCGTGGCATCCGAGCGCAGGACTTTGACCCAGCCCGCCTCCACCTTCTTGCCGAAGGATTTCATGATCGAGGCAAGCAGTTCGTCCTTGGACCCGATCACCCGGTAGACGGTCCCGGTGCCCATGTCGGCGGCCGCCGCGATGTCCCTGATGGTGGTCACCTCGTAACCCTTGCGACCGAACACGGTCCGCGCCACCGCACGCACGTGGGCGGCTTTGTCGCTGGGATCCGCGTCGCTGTCGTCGGCCCAGGTGTCGATGACCTCGTTTGCGGCGGCAAAGGCCTGGGATCGGTCCAGGGCCGCATCGGCGGGTGAGCGGGTCGCCAACCCCTGCAGGATGATTCGGCAGAGGAGGCTCGCAACCTGGTCGGGCGAGGAATCGTGGCGCATCACGGCGAGCCCGACCTGCAGCATTGTCTGGCAGATGCGGTCGGCCAGGACCGGAAGGTCGATGTCGGGTTTGATGTACCCGCTCCACCGCCCGGCGCGCAAGGCCTGCAGCATCGCCTCCTGGATGGCCACGGGCTGCCGCCGGGTCAGCTCGATCAGCTCGGGATCCGAACTCGGCCCCTCATAGAAGGACATCTGCAGCGCCGCACCGTGCTGCACGGCGCAGCGGGCGATCGCCGACCCGAGCTCGATGATCTTCTCGGGTACCGGTCGCGCGTCGGGTGCGTCCAACTTCGCCTGCGCGGTCCGGCCGATCCGATCCAGATCGTCCTGGTAGCGGCGGATCAGTTCGACCAGGATCGCCTCTTTGGACTCGAAATGGTGATACAGGCTGCCCGGCAGGATTCCTGCGGCGTCGGCGATCTCCTGTAGCGAGGTCCGCAATCCCGAGGACGCGATCAACGATGCCGCGGTCTGCAGGATCTCGGTGCGACGGGTGCCGGAGTTCTCTGCGTGGTTCGCGCGCTCGGCTTCCGGCGGGCGACCCTTGGGCAGCGAGTTGGCTTTGGCCATGATCAGCGGTGGTCGAGCTGTGGCGAGTGCGGTTTCGCGGCCCTGCGCATTCGTCCTCCCGCCGAACCAAATCTTTGTTGGAGGCTATCAGACGGGGTGCGCCAAACGCGCTGCACAACGCGTTGCCACCATCGTAGAGGCCGGCGGACGGCCCGAGGGGGGCCGCGGCCCCGGCCGCGCCCGGGCCGGCCGGGGCGAGTGCGGGCGCCCTCTAATAACGATTTCGCCGAATTGGGGCTTGCCTACCTGCCAGCGCCTTACCATTTCACCATCTTGCAAATAGTCTCTATAGGGGACTATTGCTATAGATAACCGTTGAGCCGGTGCGGAGACATTGGTGCGGGCAGCTGTGGTGGGGTTGTGATGGTTCTGGATTTCTCGTGGTAGCCGCCGGAGGTCAACTCCGCGCGCATGTTCACCGGGCGGGGATCGGGTTCGTAGATCATGGCGGTCGAACCGCTTCATCCATGGCCACCCGGCATCGCGCTTATCCCGCGTCGCTCACACACTTCCAGCACCTGATCGAAGATCGACGTGGGTATGTAGAACGCTTCGGTGCACGACATCTGCTCGAGATTATGCCGTGCGCTTCGCCTTCGATGGCAATCACGTTGGTCAATCCGACCAGTCCCGCCTTTGCCGCGGCGTAGTGCGCCTCCATCGGTTGACCGAAGACCCCCGCCGAGGACGAGACGAACACGAAACGTCCGCCCCCGCTTTTCTTCATCTCGCGATAGGCGGGCTGCGAAAGATGGAAGCCGCCAGCGACAACCGCCACGCGGTCGGTGAAGTCGATCATGATGCACTCCCCGTAGCCTGCAGCCGGCGCCGCGATGCGATTGACGGCAATGGCACCGGACTCTACGGTGGAACAGATATTTGGTCAACGCAGTCCTGCGGTCGGAGGTGAGCGTGCCGAGCGAGGATCGCGCAGCCCGGGTCCAGACACTGGGCATGCTCGCGTCCGTACTCGCGGGCCGAGGGGTCGCGGTGGCCGAGTCGAAACCGGGCGAACCCCCGTGGACGGACGGCCACACGCTTTATCTCGATCCGTCCGCCAGAGCCCGCGCCAATCTCGAAACCGTTGCGGTGCAGGCCTCGATGATCGCCGCCGGCAGCCTGGAACCCGACGTTCTGCGCCGCCTGCGCCGCCGGCCCCGGCTGGCGAGGCGCTATCTGGCGATCGAAGCTCACCGCGCACTGGCCGGCAACAGCGGTTTGCTGCCGGGAATCCTGGCATCGTTGGCCGACCGCGACATCGCGGGCCGGAGCGACTCGCCCGCGCAGTCGCTGAGGATCGCCGAGGGCCGGAGCACGATCGCGGACCCGGCGCCGGAGTTCGGCGAGATCCGCGCGGCCAGGGTGCTGGCCGGCCGTTCCCGCGCGGCCCGACGGGGCGATCCGGCACCCGGACACGTCCCGCGACGCGGCGCCGGGGGAGAACCGGAAGACCTCGACGACGGCGAAGTCGACGATTCCGACGATGCGGACATGTTCACCAGCCCGGTCGGCGGCGGCGGTTTTCTCGGCAAGTGGCTGAAAAAGCTGCTGTCGTCGGTGCGTAAGACCGGTGGCGGTGGCGGACCGGCCGGCGCGGACACCCCGACGCATCGGACGAACGCGGCGAATCGCGGGCAGCACGCCGTGTCGTCGTCGGCGGCGACGTCGATCGAGGACCTCGGCGACCCGGAACGTCGCACCGGTGGCCTGACGTATCCGGAATGGGACGTGGCGCGAAAGAAGTACCGGCCCGCGTGGTGCACGGTGCGCGAACTCGAGCCGAGGATCAAGGCGCAGGCGACGCACGCGATCGACGACGCCGTCAGCGTGCGGCGCCCGCTGTCACGGCTGGGCATGGGCCTGCACCGCCGCCACCGCCAGTCCCAGGGCGACGACATCGACATCGACGCCGCGGTCGAGGCCCGCGTCGAGGCGCTGGCCGGATCGCTGCCCGGCGAGGCGGTCTACCTGGACAGCCTGCGGCGCCGGCGCGACCTGTCGGTGCTGCTCCTGCTCGACGTCTCCGGGTCCGCGGCCGAGCCCGGCACTTCGGGGCGCACGGTGCACGAGCAGCAGAAAGCGGCGGTGGCCAAGCTGCTGGTCGCGCTGCACGACCTGGGTGACCGGGTCGCGCTCTACGGTTACTACTCGCAGGGCCGCGGCGCGGTGAGCGTGGTGCCCGTCAAACGGTTCGACGACCACCTCGACACCCGGGTCATGAAGCGGCTCGACAGCATGGAGCCCGGCGCGTACTCGCGCCTCGGTGCGGCCATCCGCCACGGCTCGGCGGTCGTGGAAGCGCGCGGCGGCACGTCGCGGCGGTTGTTGGTGGTGCTGTCCGACGGACTCGCATACGACCACGGATACGAGCGTGCCTACGGTGCCGCGGACTCGCGCCGCGCCCTGGCCGAGGCCCGCCGGCGCGGCACCGGCTGCGTGTGCCTGACGATCGGCGCGGGAACCGACGTGCGGTCGCTACGCCGGGTGTTCGGCGACACCGCCCATGCGACGATCGCGCGCCCGGATCAGCTCGCCGGGGTGATCGGACCGCTGTTCCGGTCGGCGCTGCGGTCGGCGGAGGTCCGGCGCCGGGTCTCGTGACGTGCACTCTCTCGGGTTCACGATGATGCTTGTCGCACAACGTAGTTGAGGGCAAAGGGGCACGATGTCCCCTCCCTGATGTGCGCTTGAAACAAACATCTGTTCCGGATACGCTGCAACCACAGCGTGGCGAAAGGAAAGTTATGGCCGAGGAGCCCGGGCTGGCGTTCCGCAACGGCGCGGCCTCGGAGGCGGTACGGCCCTACTACAAGGCGCTCGGCAACGAGGAGGCCATCTTCAAGGCGGCCCACCGCCAGGGTCTGGCGCTCCTCCTGAAGGGGCCGACGGGGTGCGGCAAGACCCGGTTCGTCGAGGCGATGGCCCACGACCTCGGCCGGCCGCTGATCACCGTGGCCTGCCACGACGACCTCACCACCGCCGACCTCGTCGGCCGGTATCTGCTGCAGGGCGACGAGACCGTGTGGGTGGACGGCCCGCTGACGAGAGCGGTGCGCGAGGGGGCCATCTGCTACCTCGACGAGGTGGTGGAGGCCAGGCAGGACACCACCGTGGTACTGCACCCCCTCGCCGACCACCGGCGGCAGCTGCCCATCGAGCGGCTCGGCGTCACGCTGGACGCGGCCCCGGGTTTCGGTCTCGTGGTGTCCTACAACCCCGGCTACCAGAGCGTGCTCAAGGACCTCAAGGATTCGACGCGCCAGCGGATGGTGGCCATCGAATTCGACTTCCCGGCCGCCGAATTCGAGGAGGGGATCGTCGCGCACGAGGCCGGGGTGGACGGTGCCACCGCCGCCGAGCTGGTGCGTTTCGGCCAGGCCATCCGCCGGCTCGAGACCGGCGGCCTGCGCGAGGTCGCGTCGACCCGCGTGCTGATCGCGGCGGGCAGGCTCGTCGCGGCGGGGCTCGCCATGCCGGACGCCGCCCGGGCCGCCATCGCCGGGCCGCTCACCGACGACGTGGCGGTGGGCCGGGCGCTGGGCGAGATGATCGACCTCTACCTCGGCGGGGCCGGCCCAGTCGATTGACGCTGTCTGCCAGCGCAGCTAGTGTCTGAACAAATATTAGGTTTCCCAGGCGGGCAGGTCGAATGTCCTACGAAAGCAGCGCAGAACCGATCAAGGTCGGTTACCTCATGGACTTCACGCTCCCACCGCAGTTCCCGGAGGAGATGAAAGCCGACTTCACGCGGTGCTTCGACCTGATATTCGCCGAGGCCCTCTCATCCGGGGTGCTGGACCGGCCCGTGCAGATGGTCTACCGCGAAGTGGAGGGATTGCCCAAGGGATCGGTCAAGGCGGTGATCGACGCGTTCGGAGCACTCGTCGACGACGGGTGTCTGGTGGTGTTCGGGCCCCACATCACCGACAACTGCGTGCCGACCCGCGAGGCGATCGAGGAGCGTTTCAAGGTCCCGGCGATCAGCGTCACCGGCACCGACGACTGGTTGGGCGAATGGACGTTTGCCTTCCCGCAGGGATCGATGACCGACGAGCCCATCTTCATCGCCGACCTCCTGGCCAAGCGCGAACTGTCCGAGATCGGAGTTCTCGTCGAGCAGAACCTGATCGGCGAAAGCTACCTGAGGAATCTGCGTAGTGCGTGCCGGCGCAAGGGCATCCGCATCGTCGCCGAGGCGGCCATTGCGCAGACCGCGCAGGACGTCGACGAAGCGGTGCGCTCCCTGCACGATGCGAAGGCGGACGCGATCGTGCACCTAGGCTTCGGGTTCGGGATCGTGTTCATCAATCCCGCGCTGCAGGCCGTCGATTGGGACCCACCCAGATTCACCACCACGGCCTTCCAGAACGCCTGGGTGAACCCCGTCATGTGGGACGCGTTCACGGGCTGGATCGGCGTCGACCAGTACGACGAGCAGAACCGGCTCGGCCAGGACTTCCTCGACCGCTACGCCGCAGCGTACGGCGGCAGGCGCCCCGAATACTGCGTGCCCGTGGTCAACCGGGACGTCGCCGCGACGCTGGTGCGCGCGTTCACCGACGCTCATCCGCTCAGCCCGCGTGGGGTCAAGGAGGCGCTGGAGCGGGTGAAGATGATGCCCGCCGCGGCCGGTGCGCCCGGTACCCGCGTGTCGTTCGGCAAGTGGACTCGACGGGCCTGGATGGGCGCCGGCTACCTGGTCGCTCGGACGCTCGACGCCGACGGCGTCAGCTCGCATCTGGTCGACCGCTTCGGAGAGGAAGGCTGATGCCATGTCCGCGGACCAGTCGCTGACCGTGGGCGAGACACCGGTCCGGCAACCCGGGGGCGCAGGGCGCGGCTGGGGCGGATGGATCGCCGGCGCCGCCGTGGCCGCGTTCGTGGCCTTCTTCATCGCGAACTGCCGCGTCGCCCTCGATCCCCGCGTCGCGAACCCGAAGGTGCAGGGCCGGCCCCGCCCGGTCAGGTTCATCTTCGGCCTCGATTACATCGCTTTCCTGCAGATTTCGACCGTGACCATGCTGATCGTGCTGCTCGTGGTGTTCATCAGGGGCTGGCGACGCAACCCGGGCAGCCCGGTGATGCTGATGTTCTTGTGCACGACCCTGATCGTGTGGCAGGACCCGATCATGAATTGGGCGCCGTTCGCGGTCTACAACCCCGATCTCATCCATTGGCCCGAGTCGTGGCCGCTGGTGTCGCTGTCGCCGACGGTCGAGCCCTTCGTCGTGTTCGGTTACGTCACTTTCTATTTCGGTCCGTACTTCCCGGCGATCTGGATCCTGCGCAAGCTGCAGGCCAGGCGCGGCCCCGAGGCGTTCGTGTCGCGGCACCCGTTGGTCAGCCTGGGCGTGCTGACCTGCGCCATCGGCTTCGTCTTCGACGCGTGGCTGGAGATCCAGCTCGTCCACACCGGCATGTACATCTATTCCCAGGTGATCCCGTGGGGTTCGGTGTTCACCGGCACGACATTCCAGTTCCCGCTGATCTGGGAATCGTTCTCGGTGACCTTCGTGATGGTGCCCGCCGCGATACTCTGCTACCGCGACGACACCGGAAAGTCGGTGGCCGAGAAGCTGGCCGCGAAAGCCAAGGTCTTCCCCGGCCGTCCGGTGCTCGGCACGTTCCTGGTGATGTTCGCGATCATCAACGTGTCCTACTTCGCCTACGGGGCATGGTTCGCCGTGATCAAGATCAGCCACGCGGCGACCTCC
>NZ_JBYCLG010000096.1:0-8782 GCF_057473785.1 Mycobacterium sp. TH-M103 | reverse complement strand
TGCCCATCGATTCGCGCTGCCCGATGGCGATCTGCTGGCCGGTCAGCAGGTAGGTGTTCAGGTCGAAGCTCACGGTGTAGGCGCCCTGCCGGTACAGGGACGTGCTCACCAGTTGGCCGGTCCCGGTGCGTTCGCGGGCGATCAGGGCCGCGCAGATGGCCGCGGTCAGGGTCATGCCGGCCGAGTGGTCGCCCATGCCGCCCCGCTGGAACGGCGGCGTGTCGCCGGGCCGGGTGAGCAGGTGCGCCAGCCCGGCGCGGGACCAGAACGCGGCCACGTCGTAGGCGGCCCGGTCGGCGTCGGGCCCGGTCTCGCCGTAGCCGGTGATCAGGCCGTAGACCAGCCGGGGGTTGCGGGCCGACACCGACTCGTAGTCCAGGCCCAGCCGACCCAACGCAGCGGGGCGCACGTTGGTCACGAAAACGTCGGCGCCGGCGAGCATCTCGAGGGCGGTGTCGCGGCCCGCCGCGGTGGTCAGGTCCAGCACGATGCTGCGCTTGGAGCGGTTGTCCATCTCGAACGGCGGGTTGACCCCGAGGTCGCAGCCCAGCATCCGGCCGAACATGCGGCCCGGGTCACCGGCCGGCGGCTCGATCTTGACGACGTCGGCGCCCCAGTCGGCCAGGATGGCCCCGGCGGCAGGGCCGGCCACCCAGACCCCGAGCTCGACGACTTTGACGCCCTCCACCGGTCCCGCCATGGGTAAGTTCCTACTCCGCGGTGCCGGTGGGTGCCGGTGGCGGGTCCCCGGCGCCACGTATCGGGGGCGCGCCGCACCGCCTCAGGAGACCGGCACCTGGGGCGCGCTGGCGGCCACCGGAATGACGCCCGGCGCCGCCGGGCTCGGCGCCACGGGGTTCGGCGCCACGGGATTGGGCGCCAGGGGGCTCAGCCCCGGCGCCTGCAGCGGGCTCGGCGCCACGGGGTTCGGCGCCACGGGGTTGGGCGCCAGGGGGCTCAGCCCCGGCGCCTGCAGCGGGCTCGGCGCCGCCGGGCTCAGCCCCGGCACCTGCAGCGGGCCTCCGGGAGCCCCGCCGGCTCCCGGCAGCTGGAACGGCAGCATGCCCGAGTTGCCGCCCAACCCCCCTAGCGCGGAGGGCATTTGGCCGTTGGCCAGCGACGTCATGACACCCGGGCATTCGGCCTGTATCGCCATGCTGGCGACGGCCCCGACCATCTCCGGCGGCAGGCCCGGCTTGCCCGACAGCTGCGACGCGATCGTGGCCAATTGCGCGCCGGGCTGCACCAACATCGGGCACAGCGACTGCCCGATCCCGGCGAGGGTGTCGTTGAAGGAGCCGCCGCCGGTGCCGGCGCCGCCGAGCACGCTGGTGATGGGGTCGGCAGGCGGGTCGGCGTGCGCGGGCGCCAGCGACAGCGCGCCGGCGGCGGCGACGCCCGCGGTCACCGCGAGCGGGCGCAGCGCCGCGGACGCAGCCGGGCGGACCCGGGAGGCGCGGCGCACCAACTGCTCGACCCAGGGGGGATACATCATCAATGCGGTCATTCGTCGCTCCTCAGCGGTCTTGGAAAGTGCATCAGCACCAATCCATTTCACTTTGGTAACAGTGATCGCCTTACGTCACGTTTACAACACGATCGGGTCAAGGTTTGTGATCTGAGCGTTTCCTTACCGTTGTCACAACAGCGGTCGTGCGACCCTGCGCGGTTTGCTACCGGCCCCTCCGAGCGCCGGTTTGGCATGACTGGCCGCTACCGGCGGTGCGGGCCGGCTTCGCCGGCAGCGGCGGCCGACGGGCCGGACTGTGGGTTTAATAAGGGATATCCGCCGAAACTCTCATTGCCCCAAGGAGCGCCATGACCCTGGTCGCCGGACGTGGCCCGCTCAGCAACGACCCGGCCGGGAGGTTTTGGCCCCCGCTGACCGGTGAGGTAGTCGGCGAGATGGTCTACGTCGAGCCACACCCGCGGCGCGTGCAGGCCTTTCGCGCCGGGCGCCGGGTACTCGACACCGAGCGGGCGCTGCTGGTGCACCGCCGGGGCCGCCCGCTCAGTTATGCCTTCCCGGCCGACGAGGTGGCCGCACTGCCGACCGAGCCCGAGCCGGCGGCGCCGGGCTTCGTCCACGTCCCGTGGGATGCGGTCGACACCTGGCTGGAGGAGGGCCGCGAACTCGTTCACTACCCGCCGAACCCGTACCACCGCGTGGACTGCCGCCCGACGCGACGCCGCCTGCGCGTCGCGGTGCACGGCACCGTGCTGGTCGACACCGACGACACGGTGATCGTGTTCGAGACGGCGCTCGCGCCGCGGCTCTACGTCGATCCCGCCCTGGTCGACACCGCCGCGCTGCGGCGCTCACAGACCTCGAGTTACTGCAACTACAAAGGCTTCGCGACATACTGGACCGCCGTCGTGGGCGGGCGGGTCGTCGACGACATCGCCTGGAGCTACCCGGACCCGCCGCCGGAAAGCCTGCCCATCAAGGGCTTCCTCAGCTTCGACGAGACGCGCGTCGAGTTGCTGGCCGAGCTGCCGGCCTAGCCGCGAATCACGAGTAGCGGGGACGCCCGAGCCCCAGCGCATGCTGGGCGATCATGTTGCGGAACACCTCGAGGGTGCCGCCGTAGATGCCCAGCGGCAGGGACAGGCGGAAAAGGTGTTCGGCCGCACCGTCACTCGCCGCGCCCGTTGCCTCGGTGGGCAACGCCGACGCCGGCCCCAGCATGTCCATCAGGTCCGGGGCGATGTCGCGCATCGTCTGCGCGATCGCGACGCGGCCGAACATCCCGGGCGTGGACAGCGCGGCCTCCATGCGCGCGACATCGCGCCCCAGCCGGTATCTCACGGAATCGTCGCCGCACCGCGCCACCAGCCCCGCCACGGTGTCGACCACCTCGGCCATGATGTCGCCGTGCGCCGACATCGCCGCAACGTACTGCAGCCCATGGTCTTCCCGGTCGACGATGCCGTGCTCAGAGTCCAGCGCCGCGCGCATCACGGTCCAGCCGGCGTTGACCTCGCCGATGCGGCAGAGGTCGTCGACGCGTACGTCGCTGTAGTAGACGATGTTGGTGCGGTCGCCGTCGACGGTCCGCAGAGGCTGGATCTCGATGCCCGCCGAGTCCAGCGGCACCAGGAACATGGTCAGGTTCTTGTGCTTGGGGCCGTGCGGGTCGGTGTTGGTCAGCAGGAACACGTAGCGGGCGTTCTGCGCGTTGGAGGTGAACATCTTGGCGCCGTTGATGATCCAGCTGGATCCGGTGCCGTCGCGCACCGCCCGCGTCTTGCAGGCGGCGACGTCGGAGCCGCCCTCGGGCTCGGTGTAGCCCAAACACAGCCGGATCTCGCCGGACAGCACCCCCGGCAGCACCGCCTCGCACAGCTGCGGCGCACCGAACTGCTGCACCAGCCGCGCGACGACGGACGTCGTGCCCCAGTGGTACCACGGCGTATGGGCCCGGGCGATCTCCAGCTGAAAGATCCGGCGGCGGACCGGGCTGAACCCGCCCTCGGACTCGAGCCGCCAGTCCGCGGCCAGGTATCCGGCTTCGCCCAGCGCCAGATGGACTCGCTCGTCGAAGTTTTCGCCGAACTCCAGCTGTCGATGGATCACCTCGTCGGTGACGTGCTTGGCGATGAAGGCGCGCAACTCGTCGAGGAACACCTGGTCGTCGGCCGACAGTTCGACCCGGGAGAAGTCCATCAGCGAGCCTCGATGACGAGTTTCCCGAAGCGCTCGATGCTTTCCAACACGTGCGCCAGGCTGTCTCCGGGCAGGCCGACCTGCACCCAGTTCACCCCGAGTGCTGCCAGCTTGTCCAGGCCGGAAAGATAGGCTTGGGAATCGAATTTGTCACCTCCGGGACTGCCGCCCACGGAGTTGGTGAATGTGATGTCCAGCGCCGAGAAGTCCCGGCCCGCCTCGTCGCAACGCCGGCGCAGGTCGTCGATGCCCGCGGCCAGAAGGTCCTGCGAGTCGATGGATGCGGTCCCCGCCGTCTGCGCCAGCATCGCCGGCGCGGGGAACGGGCACCACCCGTCGCCGTACTGCACGGCACGCCGGCGCGCCGACGCGGTGTTGCCGCCTACCCAGATCGGCGGGTGCGGCCGGCTGACCGGGCGGGGGTGCGCGGTGATGCCTCGCGCGGTGAAATGCCTTCCCTCGAAGGACAAGTCGTCGGTGGTCCACGCGGCGCGGATCACCTGCAACGCCTCCTCGAACAGCGCGGCCCGCTCGTCGTAGTCGACCCCTAGCGCCGCGAACTCCCGCTTGAGATACCCCACCCCGACCGCCAGCGTGAACCGGCCGTTGGACAGCAGGTCCAGAGTCGCGCCGGACTTGGCCACCACGAACGGGTTTCGGTACGGTAGCACCACGATGTTGGGAATCAGCCGCAGCGTCGTCGTTGTAGCCGCCGCGAAGCCAAGCGCGACAAAAGGATCGAGGGCGTCGTGACCGCCGGCCTCCAGCCACCGCTGCGACGGCGCGGGATGGTCGGTGAAGCCGAACCCGTGGAACCCTGCCGCCTCTGCCGCCGCCGCGACCGCCGCGATGCCCTCCCCCGTCACCAGTTCCGGGTTGTAGGGATGGGTGTGCATCGGGTGGGTGAAGGCGAAGCACATCGATCCGCCCGTCAGAACCGGGAGCGCGCGTCGATCGAAGTGTCGCTGGTGCGCAGCGGCCGGATCAGGGCCTCCTGGGCGAACGAGGCCAGCAGCTCGCCCTCCTGCGTGTGCACGGTGCCGCGCACGTACGACATTCCCGAGCCCACCTGGGTGCTCTCGTGGGTGTAGAGCAGCCAGCCGTCCCAGCGCACCGGCTCGTGGAAGGCGACCGAGATGGTCATCGGGGCGGTGGACACCGTCAGGTGCGCCTGGCTGGTGCCGATGCCCGGGTGTGCGCGCATGGTGGTCGAAATGCCCAGGTGCCCGGTGAAGTACGCGACCAGCGCCTTGGCCAGGTCGTCGCGGGTGGGGATGGGGTCGTAGTGCAACCACGCATACAGTTCGGGCGGGCCGACCTCGTCGGGGCTGTTGACGTCGACGACGTCGACCAGCCGCAGCTCCCGACCGACCATCGGCATCTCGGACACGTGCGAGTCGGCCGGGGCGGCCACGTCCGGCCGCGGCAGGTGGTGGCGGATGACGTCGGCGGTGGGCACGTCGGCCAGCACCGTGATGCTCAGGCAGCGCCGACCGTTCTGGTGCGCGGCGACGACCGCGGTGGCGGTGGACCGGCCCTCGGACACTACGTCGAGGACGAATTCGACCGGCGGGCCGACGGCGACGGCGCGGGAGAACACCGCGTGCGCCGAGCGCACCGACTTGTCGGGGAATCGTTTGGCCACCGCAACGATCGCCTGGGCGAGCACCTGGGTGCCCTCCACGACCTGCCGTTCGTCGCCGCCGGCGATCCCGGTGTCGCCGGAGAACCGGTCCTGCCCGTCGGCCCGCACGTCGAACAGGTCCAGCAGGCCCTGCACCGTCCACTCAGCCTGCTCAGACTCTGTGGTCAAATCAGCTCCACCTCTCGCGCTAGCAGCTCGGGGCTCAGCGTGACACTTTGCGCAAGATTTGTAAAGGTTGGCTAACGACCGCGCGGGAGCGATGGCGCGCGGACTCGCTCACATTGACACCGGCACCCGCGGTGCCTGACACTTTCTCGGTGTTTTGTAAAGACGCGGGCCGATGATCCCGGAGCCCCTGGCCAATGGGTTCTGCTTCGGCGAGGGCCCGCGCTGGTTCGAGGGCCTGCTGTGGTTCTCCGACATGCTGGGCGAGGCCGTGCACACCGCGACGATGGCCGGTTCGCTGACCACGCTGCCCCTGCCCGGCCGCTGCCCCTCGGGGCTGGGGTTCCGCCCGGACGGGTCGCTGCTGATCGTCTCGGCCGAGGACCGGCAGGTGCTGCGCTACGACGGCGACACCGTGACACCCGTCGCCGACCTCGCCGCCCTGGCACCGGCCAACCTCGGTGACATGGTCGTCGACGCCGACGGGCGCGCCTACATCGGATCCCAGGCGTCCCACGGCGGCGTCATCATCCGGCTCGACCCCGACGACACCGCGACCGTCGTCGCCGAGGACCTCGACTTCCCCAACGGCATGGTGATCACGCCGGACCGCGAGCTCGTCGTCGCCGAGTCGACCGCCCGGCGGCTGACCGCGTTCGTGATCGGCGAGGACGGCTTCCTGACCAGCCGCCGCGTCTTCGCCGACGGCCTCGACGGCCCGCCCGACGGCATCGCGCTGGACGCCGGGGGCGGGGTGTGGACCGCGATGACGCTGGCCCACCAGTTCGAGCGCGTCGTCGAGGGCGGCGAGGTGACCGACCGCATCGACATGGGCGAGCGCGTCGCGATCGCCTGCGCCCTGGGCGGCCCCCGGCGCCGCACGCTGTTCCTGCTGTCGAGCACCGATGCCTACCCCCAGCACCTGGTGGGCACCCGGCTGTCCCGCCTGGACGCCGTGACGGTCGAGACGCCCGGCGCCGGCCTGCCGTGACATCCGAGAGGCGCACATGACCGACTCCTACTACGAGCTGATCGACGACGCCGACGCCCACGGCGAGAGGTTCAGGGCCACCGACCTGACGCGCGGCACCTGGTCGGCGGCCATCCAGCACGGCGGGCCGGTCTCGGCGCTGCTGGTGCGGGCCATGGAGCGGTGCGAACACCGCGACGACACCCGGCTGAGCCGGGTCGTGATCGACCTGCTGGGCGGGGTGCCCGCCGACGGCGACCTGTGGGTCGGCGCGCAACTGCAGCGGGCCGGCAAGCAGATCGAACTCGTCGGCGCCGAGATGCTGGCGCCGGGCCCCGACGGCGAACCCCGCGCGGTCGCGCGCGCCACCGGGTGGCGGTTCCAGGGCCAGGACACCACGGCCGTGGCACACGCCGCGGCTCCCCCGCCGCGCCCGCGGTCCGAGGCCCGCGACCGCAACCTCAAGGCCAAGGACTGGGACCGCAACTACGTGCACAGCCTCGACTGGCTGTGGCTGACCGAACCGATGAGCGGGGGCCCGGGCGAATCCTGGATCCGCCCGCAAGTGGACCTCGTCAAGGGCGAGGCCATGACGCCGCTGGAGCGGCTGTTCGCGGTGGCCGACTGCGCCAACGGCATCGGCAGCAAGCTGAACATCCGCAAGTGGACGTTCCTGAACACCGATCTGGCCGTGCACGTGTTCCGCGTCCCCGAGGGCGAGTGGATCGGCTTCCGCGCCGAGACCAGCTACGGCCCCGACGGCGTCGGGACGACGATCGGGACGCTGTTCGACGAGCGGGGCGCGGTCGGCGCCATCCAACAATCCGTGCTGGTGCGCCGCCGTCCCGGCGCAACTTCGTAGAGTCGAGATATGAGCCAGCCGGCGGCGGTCACGGACACCGACACCTCGACGCGCCAGCGGATCCTGGCGGCCACCGCCGAGGTGTTGGGCCGCAACGGCAAGACCAAGCTGAGCCTGTCCGAGGTCGCCGCCCAGGCCGGGGTGTCGCGTCCGACGCTGTACCGCTGGTTCGCCTCCAAAGAGGAACTGCTGTCGGCGTTTTCGCGCTACGAGCGCCAGACCTTCGAGAGCGGCCTGGTCCGGGCCACCGCCGGGCTCAAGGGCCTCGACAAGCTCGACGCGGTCCTGCGCTTCATCGTCGAGTACCAGCATTCGTACTCGGGGGTGCGCATGATCGACGTCGAACCCGAGCACACCATCGCCCAGTTCGCCACCGCCATCCCGGAGATGCGCGAGGGCCTGCAGCGGCACCTGCCCGGGCCCAACGCAGCGGTGAAGGCGGCGACCGTGATCCGCATCGCCATCTCGCACTACATCGTGCGCAGCGACGACGCCGACCAGTTCCTGGCGCAGTTGCGCCACGCCGTCGGGATCAAGCCGCAGGGCTGACCCCGGTCCCCATCCCCCGCGAGCGTGCGTGTTTGCACGCCGACACGCCGAGTTGCGCGTACAACTGCGCACGCTCGCGGACCGAGATCTGATCAGTCGAAGAGCACCGCGGCGTTGAGGTAGCCGGTCGGGTCCAGCGCGGCCTTGACCGCGCGCATCGCGGCGATGTCGGCGGGTTCGCGCGACATGCCCAGGTAGGGCCGCTTGCGGCTGCCGACGCCATGCTCGGAGCTGACGTTGCCGCCGCACCCGGCGATCAGGTCCATCATCGGCCCGTACACCGCCTGCTCCCGCTCGGCCGGGCAGCGCAGCACGTTGAGGTGCAGGTTGCCCTCGCCGACGTGGCCGAACAGCAGCGGCAGCGCATCGGGCACGTGCGCACCCAGCAGCGCGACCGCGTCGCGGGCGAACCCGGCGATCGCCGACAGCGGCAGCGACACGTCGAACTTCAGCGGCGGCCCGTACACGCCGAGCACCTCGGCCAGCGATTCGCGCACCTGCCACAACCGTTGCTGCGCAGCAACATCCACGCCCACCGCGGGCTCCCCGCACAGCCGCACGGCGTCGAGCAGGTCGGCCAGCCGCTCGGTCTGGTCGTGGTCGGAGGCCAGTTCCACCAGCAGCATCCAGTCGCCGTCCACCGGCGCCGCGACCCCGAGGTGCTCGCGGACCAGCGCGCCCGCCCGGCCATCGATCAGCTCCAGCGCCGCGATCCCGTCGACGTCGCGGAACGTGCGACCCGCCTCGACGAGCGCCGCCAGGTCGGCGAACCCGCAGACCGCGGTCACCCGGTGCGACGGCAACGGGTGCAGCCGCAGGTCCAGCGCGGTGATGACGCCGAGGGTGCCCTCGGCGCCGACGAACAGCGCCGGCAGGTCGTAGCCGGTGTTGTCGCTGCGCACCAGGCTGTGCCGGCGCAGCAGC
>NZ_JBYCLG010000095.1:0-2985 GCF_057473785.1 Mycobacterium sp. TH-M103 | reverse complement strand
CGATGGCGTCGAGGAATCCGCCGAAACGGCTGTAGATCTTGCCCGGCGCCTCCGGGTCGGGATCGTAGAACTCGTCGATGTCGAACCGGTCTTCCGGAATCTCTCGGATCGCATCGACACCGTCGGACAGCAACTCCCAGAATGCCTCCGGGTCGGGCGCACCGGGGAATCGGCACGAGACCGCGACGATCGCGATCGGCTCGTCGGTGCGTGTCGTCGCTGCCGACGCCTGCGGGCGCCCGGAAACAGCCCCCGAACCGGCGGATGCCCGGTCGTCGAGCCCGAGCACGTCGCCGAGCAGGTAATCCGCCACGTCGGACAGACGTGGGTAGTCCATCGCCAGGGTTGCCGGGATCTCCTTGCCGACGCCTTGCTCGATGCGTTGCCGCAATTCGATGGCCATCAGAGAATCCATGCCGAGGTCGAAGAATCCGGCGTCCTCGCGGATTTCGGCGGCATCGACTCGCGTCACCTCCGCCACCGCCTCACGCAGGTAGTCCACGAGCATCTTCCTGCGCCGCTGTACCGGGGCGTGGGTGAGCTGCTCGACCAACCGGGTCTTCCCGGAGGAAGTTGCGGACGCCGCGACCCCGGTCGCCTGGGTGGGCACCTCGCGCTCCAGTTCCGCGAGGAGCGACCGTCTCCCGGCTTGCTGGTACAGCGGCAGGAAGCGGGCCCAGTCGATCCGGGCCACCACCCCTTGCGCGGGACCCGGTGCCTCCCCCGAAGCGCGCGAAGCCGCCATGACGTCGGCCATACCCGCCAGCGCATCGGCGGCCGACAATGTCCGCACCCCGCGCTGGGCCAGTCGCGTGCGAGCCTCCTCGTCGGCCATGCCGACCGACCAGGGTCCGAAATTGACGCTGATGCCCCCCCGCTCGCGCAGCCGCCAGGCCAGCCCGTCGAGGAAGGCGTTGGCCGCGCCGTAGGCGGTCTGGCCGAAGCTGCCCCACACCGAGGCGATCGAGGAGGTGCTGAGGAAGAAGTCCAACTGCAGGTCCGCCGTCGCTTCGCTCAGATGCCAAGCACCCCAGACCTTCCCGGCGAACACCCGGTCCACTTCGGCATCATCGAGGGTGCGCAGCGGGGAGATGCCGATCTCGCCCGCGGCGTGCACGATGCCGGCCAGCGGCGGCAGCTCGGCCTGCACGGTGGCCAGCAGGCGTGCGATGTCGTCGGCGTTCGCGACATCGGCCGCGACGACCATGACCTCGCAGCCGTGCTGTTCGCGGATCGCGTCGATGCGCCGTTGCGCGGCGTCACCGGGTGCGCGCCGGCTGGTCAGCACCAGGTGCCGGGCGCCGTTCGCGGCCAGATAGGCGGCAATCTCCAGCCCGATCGCGCCCAGCCCCCCGGTCACCAGATACGTTGCGTCAGCACGCAACTCCGGCGGCGCGCCGCTCGGTTGCCGAAGCTGCCGAACCAGCCGCGGCACATAGACCGCCTGCTCACGCAGCGCGACCTGGTCTTCCCGCGCGGACGAGCCGCGCGGTGCCGCCGCGAGCTGGTCGATCAACGCCGACCATTCCGCGGTCGTCGGGGCGGCGGTCCCTTCGGCCAGGTCGGCCAGCCCGCCCCACACCTGCGGATGCTCCAGCGCGGCGGCGCGGCCGAACCCCCACAGGCAACTCTGGTCCGGTGACACGGTGTCGGCGTCGACGACTCGCTGGGCGTTGCGGGTCACCAACCAGATGGGTGCGCGCAGTTCGGCGGCCACCGCGGCGCGGAAGAGCCGCCGTGTTCCGCCCAGGACCCGGTGCTGCATTTCCGAGAGCGACAGCATCGTCGGTCCGGTGCCGGAGTCGAGGGCCGCGACGTGCAGGATGCGCAACGCCGGCTCGTCCGCGGCGGCGGCGCGCAACGCGTTGCCGAGTTCCTCCTCGTCCGCGTCGGACGCCGGCAGCCCCAGCATCCGATGCCGGTGTCCGCGCGCGGTCAGCGCGTGGGCCAACGGCGCAACCACGTCGGCGTCATCGCCGATGAGAAGCCAGTACGGTGCGTCGTCGGCTTGCGCACCGGACGCGGCGGCGGTGCATTTCTCCCACCGGATCTCGTAGCGCTCTTCCGCGATCGACCGGGTCGCACGCTGCCGGTTGTGTTGTGCGGCAAGCTTGGTCAGCACGTCCACGGTCTGCTGGTTGCCCTTCGCACCGTCCAGCAGCGCGGCCAGTTCCTCGATCCGATCCGCTTCGAGAAGCCGGACCGCCTGGCTGCTGGCGGCGAGTCGCTGTTGCTGATGGGGGCGTTCCCGATTGTCCCGGTACCAGTACTCGCGATGCTGGAACGGGTAGGTGGGCAGATCGAGCTTGCGGGCCGGTCCGATGAGGGCGCCGAAGTCGGGCAGGTGTCCCAGGACGTACGCCTCGGCGAACGCCTCGGTGATCTGGCGGTGGTCGGCGGTGTTCCGGCGCAACGACGCGATCGCCCGCGGCGCGGTGGCCGGGTCGGGCCACGCTCGCAGCGCCGCGGCGGTGAGCACCGGTTGCGGTCCGACTTCCAGCAACACTTTGCAGCCCAGCTCGGCGAGGGTGCGCACGCTGCCGGCGAATTCCACGGGCTGCCGCGCGTGGCGCCGCCAATAAGGGCCGTCGATTTTCACGCTCCGGCCGATCACGGCGCCCGTGCGGTTGCACACCAGGATCTGTTCGGGTGCGCTGAATTCGAACCGGTTCGCATAGGCCTCGAACTCGTCGAGGATCGGCTCCAGCAGCGCCGAGTGGAACGCGTGGCTGGTGTCCAGCCACTCACACCGGACCCCGTCGGCCGCCAGCCCGGCGACCGCCCGGTCCAGGTCCTGCGCGGGTCCCGACAGCACGGTGTTGGCGCCGTTGTAGGCGGCCACCGACAGGCTCGGGTACTCGTCGGTCAGGCTCTCCACACGCTCGGGAGCGGCGAAGATCGCGACCATGCGGCCACCGGCGGGCAGGCTGCCGAACAGCCGGCCGCGCTCGGCCATCAGCAGCGCCCCGTCCTCGAGGCTGAACA
>NZ_JBYCLG010000094.1:0-4659 GCF_057473785.1 Mycobacterium sp. TH-M103 | reverse complement strand
CCCAGCCCGACGTTGAAACCCTTGAACAGGTTGTCGTAGCCCAGGATCGACACGGATTCGGTGCCGTTGGCGCCCTCGGTCAGCACGTAGATGTTGTCGAAGATGCGGAAGGCGTCCAGCGTCCGGAACAACAGGGCGACCACCACGGCGGGCTTGATGATCGGCAGGATGACGCGGGTCAGCCGCCGCCAGGCGCCCGCCCCGTCGACCTGCGCGGCCTTCAGCAGGTCCTCGGGGACCAGCGCCAACCCGGCCAGCAGCAGCAGCGACATGAACGGCGTGGTCTTCCACACCTCGGCGAGGACGACGATGCCCAGCGACGGGATCTGCTCGGTCAGCGGAGCCGCGTCGTGCGGCAACAGGCCGGCCAAATAGCCGGTGCCCGGCGTCCAGGCGTAGTACCAGCTGTAGGAAGCGGCGACGGTGACGATCCCGTACGGGATGAGCACCGCGGTGCGCACCAGGTCCCTGCCGACGAGGGTGCGGTGCATCACCAGCGCCAGCGCCAGGCCGAGGGCGAACTCGATCGACACCGAAACCACCGTGATCGCCAGCGTCACCGTCAACGCGGTCCACCAGTACCGGTCGGTCAGGATGGTCTGGTAGTTGCCCAGGCCGACGAACGCGGTGTCCTCCGGGGTGGTCAGGCTGTTCCGTTGCAGGCTCAGCCATACCGCGTAGCAGATTGGGTAGGCCGTCACGGCCAGCATGAGCGTCGCCGCGGGCGCCACCAGCGCGAACGCCAGTCGCCGCTCGTCCCGGGGGGTCAAGTGGCGCCGCCGCTTCTCCTCATCACTGCGCTCTGCATCGTCGCGGCGGGTCATATGGGGCCGCTCCTCCTCATCACTGCGCTCTGCATCGTCGCGGCGGGTCATATGGCGCCGCTCCTCCTCATCACTGCGCTCTGCATCGTCGCGGCGCGTCATATGGCGCCGCTCCTCCTCATCACTGCGCTCTGCATCGTCGCGGCGCGTCACGGCAGCAGCCCCTCCCCGTGGATGGCCTTTCGCACCTGCCGGGTGAGTTCGTCGGCCGTGCGCTCGGGGTCGATGTCGGTGATCGGGCTCAGCGTGGCCGCGAGCCGGATCGCCACCGCCTGGTAGTCCGGCGTCGCCGGCCGCACCGCGGCGTCGGTGAGCTGCTGGCGGATGATGGCGTACATCGGGTACTTGGCCTGGAACTGCGGGTCGGAGTACAGCGAGACGCGCACCGGGGGCAGGCCCCCTTCGATCGAGACGTACTTCTGGCTCTGCATGCTGCGCAGGCAGCGCACGGCCTCGAAGGCCTCGGCGCGGTGGCGGGTGGTGCTGGCCACCGCCAGGTTCGCCCCCCCGATGGTCACCCTGGCCGGCCGGCCGGGCGCCACACCGGGGTACGGCGCGAACCCGAAGACCTTCGTGCTGGCGTCGTAGGCGATGCGGAATTGCTCGTCGTCGGGGACGAAGGCGCCGAACTGGTTGATGGCGCCGGCCAACGCGGGGTCCTCGTTGAGCGGCAGGAAGCTCACCCCGCCCTTCACCGCGTTCTCCAACATGGAGGCCAGCACATAGGGCCAGTTGATCTCCAGTGCGGCCCTGCCCTGTTCGAGCGCCAGCCGGGCGGTGCCCTCGTCGCTGCGGGTGATCGACGGGTCGGCTCCCGGGGCGGTGGCCACCGACTTGAGGATGCGCAGCGCGCTGACCGTGGCGGCCCGGTGCGCGGGCGTGTCGGTCAGGGTGACGTGGTGGCCGTCCTCGGAGAGGACCCGGCCGCCGCCGCTGACCAGCAGCGTGTTGAACCACACCACCAGACCCTCGTTCTGGTTGGCCTGCACGGCGATCCAGCTGGGCCGGCCCGCGGCCCGCAACGCGGCGGCCTCGGCAATCATCGCGTTCCAGTCGTGGGGCGGTTGCTTCACCAGATCCGCGCGATACCAGAGCAGTTCCGTGTTGGTGACGACCGGTGCCCCGTACAGCCGGCCCTTCCAGCGGGCGGTCTCAAGTGGTCCCGGCAGGGTATCGGAGGTGGCGTCGGACTCGGCCAGCCCGGCGGGGTCGTCGGACAACGGCAGCGCCCAGCCCGCCTCGGCGAACTCCGCGGTCCACACCACGTCCATCGCCATCACGTCCAGTGTGCGGTCGTGCCCGGTCAGCCGTCGGGCCAGCTGCAGGCGCTGCTCGCCGGGGGCCCGGGGCAGACTGATCTGCCGGATGGCGAACCTGCCGCCCGCCCGCTGGGTGCAGTCGTGGGCGACCGCGGTGAACGTCGCCGCGTCTCCGGCCGGCGTGTACAGGCTGATCACCAGCCCGTGGGCGCCGGAACCGCAGGCCGACCCGGAGGCTGCCACGCTCGTTGTCGCCAACAGGAGCGCACCCAGCCGGCGGACGCGACCGTGGCGCCGGCGGCGACTCACCCTCATCGGCTCTCGCGCGTTCCTGCGTGCGGGCTCAGATCGCCAGGCGCGCCAACAGGTCCCGCGCCTTCTCCGCGTTCTGTGGGTCGCAGAGCACGTCGTAGCGGCCGGCCACCAGTTGCATCGTGGAGCTGAAATCGCGCGTCCCGCGCGCCATCGCGTACGGAACCGCGGACGTGATCAGCCCGAAGAAGACGCCCGCGACCAGGCCGGTGACCAGCGCCGCCCACGGATTGGGGCTGAAGAAGCCCAGCACCAGCCCGATGAACAACCCGAGCCAGGCCCCGCTGAGCACGCCACCACCGAGCACCTTCGGCCAGGTCAGCCGCCCGGTGACCCGCTCGACCTGCATGAGGTCGACCCCGACGATGGTCATCTGCTGGACGGGGAAGTCCTGTTCGGAGAGATAGTCGACAGCGCGCTGCGCCTCGGCGTAGGTGGGATAGGACCCGACGGGCCAGCCCTTCGGCGGGGTCGGCAAACCGGGCACACCACGGCGGCCGGCCGGAGCGCCGGTGGGTGTGCCGCCGGGAACTTGTCCAGGCTGGAATGGACTAGTCATTTGTGCTCATTCTCCTCCGCCTCGGCCTTTCTCGCTTCCACGTCTCATCTTCGGCCCTCCCACCCTATGACGCGACCCCTCGGCGACCTGCGAATACTCGAGCCCCCGGCCCGGACGTCCCGCGCGTTCGCGGGCCGCGGTGGCCACCCGCCGATGGGCTAGGTTGAACCCATGACGGCTCCCGGCGGCGGCTTCGGCGAGAGTGCCCACGACGACGCCGATGCGTCCCGGCCCGGCGGGGCCTTCGCGGAGCCGACCCGGCAGGGCCCCTGGGAGCCACCGGGATCCGACTATCCACCGCCCGGCTATCCCGCGCCCTATCCCGCTCCGATACCGCCGCCGGCACCCATGCCCGGATACGGGCAGCCGGCACCGCCCTACCCCCCGGTGCCACCACCGCCCGGCTACGGGCCCGCTCCGTACCCGGGGGCCTATCCGCCGCTGCCGAACTACCGGGGCGGCTACGGGACGTTCGACGCCGCCCGTCCCGGCACGAACGGGCTCGCGGTCGCCTCGCTGGTCTCGTCGCTCACCGGTTTTCTCTGCTGTTTCATCGGCCCGATCGTGGGCATCGTGCTGGGCGTGGTCGCGCTGAGCCAGATCAGGCAGACCCGCCAGGGCGGCCAGGGTATGGCCGTGGCCGGCGTCGTGATCGGCATCGGCACGCTGCTGGTCGGCGTGGCCGTCGCCGTCCTCAACACGCTTGCGCGTTAGCGTCGACGACTGCGCTCCGTCCTCCGGCCACCGGCTGCCTAGGCTCTACGTCTATGGGATCGGTCAACAGGGTGTACGTCGCGCGGCTCGCGCGGATGCTGGTGCTGGGCCCACTCGGCGAAAACTTCGGACGCATCCGCGACGTCGTGGTCAGCATCAGCATCGTCCGCCAGCAACCGCGCGTCCTGGGGCTGGTGGTGGACTTGGCCACCCGCCGCAGCATCTTCATCCCGATCTTGCGGGTCACCGCCATCGAGCCCGGCGCGGTCACGCTCAACACCGGCAACGTGTCGCTGCGCCACTTCGAGAAACGGCCGGGTGAGGTGCTGGCCATCGGCCAGGTGCTCGACACCCCGGTCAAAGTCAGCGACCCCGCACTGCCCGAGCTGGCCGGGCTCGAGGTCGTGATCACCGACCTCGGCATCGAACAAACCCGAACCCGGGACTGGGTCGTGAGCAGGGTCGCTGTCCGCGGCCAGCGACGGATGGGGCGACGCGGCCCCGTGCACGTGGTCGACTGGCAGTACGTGCAGGGCCTGACCCCGTCGGCATTGGCGATGCCCGGGCAGGGGGTCGCCCAGCTGCTCGAACAGTTCGAGGGGCGCAGGGCGGTCGACGTCGCCGACGCCATCCGCGGGCTGCCACCCAAGCGGCGCTACGAGGTGCTCAGGGCGCTCGACAACGATCGGCTCGCCGACATCCTGCAGGAGTTGCCCGAGTCGGATCAGGCCGACGTGCTGTCCCAACTGGGCACCGACCGCTCCGCCGAGGTGCTCGAAGAGATGGATCCCGACGACGCCGCCGACCTGCTCGGGGCCCTGAGCCCAACCGACGCCGAGATGTTGCTGACGCGCATGGACCCCGGGGAGTCCGGCCAGGTGCGCCGGCTGCTGACGCATTCACCGGACACCGCGGGCGGCTTGATGACGTCGGACCCGGTGGTGCTGACCCCGCACACCTCGGTCGCCGAGGCGCTGGCCCGGGTCCGCGA
>NZ_JBYCLG010000093.1:0-8383 GCF_057473785.1 Mycobacterium sp. TH-M103 | reverse complement strand
CGTCGCGGCCGTGCATGGTGCCCATCGCGTGCTCGATGTAGTCCACGTCCGGCGTGTACTGCTCGACCCAGGCGTCCCAGTCCCGCGTCTCGGCGGCCCGGGCGACCGTCTCCTCGAACTTCTCGAAGGCGGCCGACAGCTCGTCGCGGGAGAATTCGCGCGTGGTCACGAGGGCTCCTTCGCACCGTTACACGTCATCGCCGGAGTGTAGCCTGGGCAACGTCTTCGGTTCCCGAGGAGGAAAGCTATGACAACGCGCAAGGCTATCCTCGCCGGCGGCTGCTTCTGGGGCATGCAGGACCTGATCCGCAAGCAGCCCGGCGTCGTCTCCACCCGCGTCGGCTACACCGGCGGCGACGTCCCCAACGCGACCTATCGCCACCACGGCACCCACGCCGAGGCGATCGAGATCGTCTACGACCCCGCGGTCACCGACTACCGCACGATGCTGGAGTTCTTCTTCCAGATCCACGACCCCACAACGAAGAACCGTCAGGGCAACGACCTGGGCCCCAGCTACCGCTCGGCCATCTTCTACCTCGACGACGAGCAGAAGCGGATCGCGCTGGAGACCATCGCCGACGTCGACGCGTCGGGCCTGTGGCCGGGCAAGGTCGTGACCGAGGTCAGCCCGGCCGGCGACTTCTGGGAGGCCGAGCCCGAGCACCAGGACTACCTGCAGCGCTACCCCCACGGGTATACCTGCCACTACGTGCGTCCCGGCTGGAAGCTGCCGCGCCGGGCCACCGCCGACCAGTAGGGCTCAGCGCCGGCGGACCACCACCCGACCGCCGTCCTTCGGCGTGAACGCGACACCGCGCGAGTGCCAGCGCTCGCCGGGCGCCGTCGTCGTCTCGATGGTGAAGTGGCGCAACACCGTTCGCAACACTACGTCCATCTCCATGTTGGCGAACGCGGCCCCCACGCACCGGCGGGTACCGCCCCCGAACGGGATCCAGGCGGCCGCCGGCGGCTTGTTGCCCAGGTATCGTTGCGGGTCGAAGCGATCCGGGTCGGGGAAGACCTCGGGATTGCCGTGGATCTGCGAAATGCAGACCAGGATCGAATTGCCTTGCGGGATGACCCATTCCCCGAGTTGGTAGGTCGGCGAACAGACGTGGCGGGCGGCGAAGTCGATGACCGTGCGGACCCGCTGCACCTCGAGTATCGCGGCCTGCCGCAGCTCGTGGCCGCCGTCGTCGACCTCGGCGACCAGCGCGCGCAGCACGTCGGGGTGCCGGCTCAACCGCTCGAAGGCCCAGCCCAGCGTGGCCGCGGTCGTCTCGTGCCCGGCGGCCAGCAGCGTCAACAGCTCGTCGGCGATGTCCTTGCGCGACATGACCGATCCGTCGTCGTAGGTGCTGCGCAGCATCAGCGCGAGCACGTCGGTGCGCTCCGCGAAGTCGGGATCCGCGCGCGCGGCGTCGATCAGCTTGTCGATGATGACGTCGTAGCGGCGGCGCCACGCCCGCAGCCGACCCCAGGGGCTGAAGCGCCCATAGGTCCGCCGGGGTTTCGGCAGGGCGGCCAACCGCGAGCCCAGCGTCACCCACGGCGGGATGAGCCGGCGCAACTCGTCGAGTTCGGCGCCCTCGGCGCCGAACACCGCACGCAGGATGGCGTTGAGGGTGATCCGCATCATCGAGGGCAGCGTCGCGAACGGCACGCCTTCGGGCCAGTCCGCGATCTCGCGCAGCGCCTCTTCCTCGATGATGCTCTCGTAGTTCTTCATGCTCTTGCCGTGGAACGGCGGGGCCAGGAGCCGCCGCCGCTGCCGGTGGTCCTCGCCTTCCAGGCCGAACACCGAGCCGGAGCCGAACAGCCGGCTCAGGTTGGGCCGGATGTTGCCGAGCACCTCGGGGCTGGTGGTGAAGACCTGCTTGGCCAACTGCGGGTCGCCGACCACGACCTGCTGACCGTAGAGCGGGATCGCGACCGTGAAGACCCGGCCGTACCGGCGCGCGAGGCGGCTCATCATCGACCGCCGGGCCGTGGCGAACGCGAGGGCCTGCAGCATCGGTGGCAGGCGCGTGGCCGGAGGCATCCGTACCGCCGGGGGCGCGTCGGTGACGACTTGGCTCATTTCGGTGATCTCCCAACACCTGTCGCCCCTCGCCGGGGCGGTACCGCCATGTACCGCAGGTCTTCCCCGGTACGGTACTTTGGGTACCACTTTCTGACAAGGGTGTCGCGATCACGAAAGGGGCACCGGCGGTGACCTCAGCGATGACGGCGGCCGCCGACGACGCGGTCGGCGACCCGCCGGGCAAGGCCGATCCGTTCCGGCTCCGGCTGCTCGAGGGCCTCGCCACCTCGATCGACGAGCGCGGTTACCGCGCCAGCACCGTCGCCGACATCGTCCGCAACGCCCGCACGTCCAAACGCACCTTCTACGACCGGTTCGCCAGCAAGGAAGCGTGCTTCCTGGAACTGCTGCAGGCCGACAACGAGAAGCTGGGACACGGCATCGCCGCGGCGGTCGACCCCGAAGCCGACTGGTCCGTGCAGATCCGGCAGGCCGTCGAGGCCTACGCCGGACACATCGAGGCCCGGCCCGCCCTCACGTTGAGCTGGATCCGTGAGCTGCCCTCGCTCGGTGCGATCGCCCGGCCCGCACAGCGCCGCGGGATTCAGCTGCTGTCCGACCTGCTGATCGATTTAAGCGCCAGCCCGGGGTTCCGCCGCGCCGGCCTGCCACCGCTGACCGGATCGCTGGCCGTGATCCTGCTGGGCGGGTTGCGCGAACTGACCGCCCTGGCGATGGAGGACGGGAAGGCTGCGCGCGACATCGTCGAACCGGCCGTCGACGCGTCCATAGCCCTGCTCGGCCCGCGCGGTTAGGCTCGGCGCACACCCCTTCATCCCCTGGAGGCCCGCGATGCGGCTATCGACCCGGAATCAGCTCAAAGGCACCATCACCGAGGTCAACCTCGGCAGCGTGATGGCGATCGTGAAGGTGAAGCTCGACGGCGGCGAGCAGGTCGTCACGTCCTCGATCACCAAGGACGCGGCGGCCGAGCTCGGCCTCGCGGTCGGTCAGCCCGCGACCGTGTTCATCAAGTCCACCGAGGTCATGATCGGCGTCGAGTAGCGCCCGAGCGCCGTCGCGACACATAAACCACGCGCACGACACGCCGAAAAGCGCCACCGTAGTTTATGTCTCGCGGTCGCCGCGAAGAAACGTGCACAGCCGGTCCAGGACCAGCCAGGGCGCCTGCTCGACGATCCGGTGGCCGACGTCGGCGACATGGATCACCACGCCGCCGGGCAGATCAACAAACCGGTGTTCGACGCCGTCCAGCGCGGGCATCGTGACCATGCCTGGTGACCGTACCGGTTACGCCAGGAACCGCTCGACATACGGCGCGAAGCGCGCGCGCAGATCCCGCTCGCTCAGCCCGAACATCTCCGCCGAGGTCTCCACATTGCCCAGCCGGCCCCGGCGGTGCCCGCCGAGGTAGCCGGTGATCGCTGTGCGCGCCTGTTCGGTGAACGGCTCGCCGGCCAGGGCGTAGACCCGCTCGGCGACGCCGAGTTCGTCGGCGATGAAGTCGTCGAAGCGGACGTCGATCGAGCGTTGCGGGCCGATGGTGTCGCGGTCTCGGACCAGCGCGGTCAGCATCCCCTCGAGCCGGTCGACCCATGACGCCGCGATCCGCTCGACCGGCACCGACGTGCGGTGCATCCGCGCGGAATAGGTGATCATCGCGATCATCGACAGCGCCACCGGCACCGGGTCGCGGTGGGTGAACACCACGATGCTGTCACCGAACACCCGGTCCAGCACCGGCACCTGCTCGAGGTGCTGGGGCGACTTGAGCAGCCAGCGCCGTCCGCCGCGCAGGAACTGCATCGCCTTGAGCTGGGTGGCCAGATACCGGTAGTGCGGCGTCTGGTCGTGGACCCGGTAGTACTCGCGCCAGCGCGGCACCTCGGCGAGCGTCTCGAAGAGCATCGTCGAGAAGTCGTTGGCCAGCAACTGGATCTCTTCGTGGACGTGGTCGGTGGTCATTTCGTGCATCAGCGCGAGATGCGGCATCACGGTGTTGATCACCCCGACCGCGACGTCCATCCGGGCGCGCCGCGGGTCCGGCTCGGTTCCCTGCTCGGACGGCAGGGGAAAGGGTTCGACGCTCTCCCAGTACGGCATCGTGCGGAAGGTGGGCGCCGCCGCCAGCAGGTTGTGCAGGTGGGTGGTGCCGGTGCGGGGCAGCCCGGCGATCACCACCGGCGATTGCAGCGCGAGGCCGTCGATCTCGGGGTGCCGGCGCAGCAGGTCGGCCAGCAGCAACCGGTTCTTGAGCAACTGCAGCAGCTGCCCGTAGAAGTTGACGACGCCCGCCTCGTGCAGGCCGTCGATCTCCCGCAGCGCCGCGAGGTAGACGGCCAGCCGCTCGCGGTAGTCGTCGGGGCCGAAGTCGTGAAGGCCGGTGTCGGCGCTGGCCCGGGCGTGCAGCGCGTCGGCGTCCAACGGGCACAGCGGCGCCATCGAGGACATCATGTCGAGGATCTGCCGGGCTTCTTCACCGAAGCGCGGCTGGGCGAGGTCGTCGAGACGGACTTGGCTCACGGCGACTTATGTTACGTTGAGTTTCGTAATGGCAGTGGATTTTGGGCGCCCCCGTGACCCCCGCATCGACCGTGCGGTGCTGCGCGCGACCGTCGAACTGCTCGCCGAAACCGGATACTCTGGGCTGTCCATCGCCGCGATCGCCCAACGGGCCGGAACCAGCAAGCCCGCGATCTACCGGCGCTGGCCGGGCAAGGCACACCTGGTGCACGAGGCGGTGTTTCCGCTCGGCGCCGCCACCGCGATCCCCGACACCGGGTCGCTGCGGCACGACCTGCGCGAAATGGTTCGCCGCACAGTGGCTTTCCTGTCGACCCCGGCAGCCCGCGCGGCGCTGCCGGGTCTGATCGGCGAGATGGCGGCCGACCCGACGCTGCATTCGGCGCTGCTGGAGCGGTTCGCCGACGTCATCGCCGGTGGTCTCGCCGGCTGGCTGGCGGGCGCCGCGACCGCGGGCCTCGTGCGGGCCGACCTCACCGCCGCGGAGCTGGCCGAGGCGATCACCGGTATCGCACTGTTGGGCCTGCTCACCCGCTCCCGTGAACTCGGGGACGCGTGGATCGATCGCACCACCGAGTTGCTTCTGAAAGGAATCAGCGCATGACGCACGAGTCGACCGCGGCGTGGCGGGAGTTGCTGGAAACCCTCGGCGGGCTGGGCCGTTCGTTCCTGGAGGGCGACCGCGCGGTGAGCGACGACCGGCACGTCGCCGACGGCTACCGCATGCTCGCCACCACATTGGGCGTGGCGTTCGACACCTACCTGTTCGCCGAGCCCGGCCGGCCGCAGTTCGTCGCGGTCAACACCCCGTTCCGCCGCGACCGCCGCTGGGGCGGGGACAACACCGACGCCTACTACTTCCTGTGCCCGGTCGATCCGACACGGCGCTACCTCGTCAGCGGCAACAGGGGCGACAGCGTGTACTTCTCGCTGACCGCCTACAACGAACCCGCACCCGGTGCGTGGTCGGACCGCGTCGTGGCCATCGTCCGCGACAGCGACCTCGACATCGACGCCGGCGGCAACTTCTCGTTCGAAATCGGCCCCACCCCGGACGCCGCCGTGCTGATGACCCGCGACTACCAGGCCGACCCGCTGACCGGCCGCCCCGTCGACTGGCGGATCGAGGCCCTCGACGATCCGGCCCCGATCCGGCACGGCGACGCGGAAACCGCTGCGTCGCTGCGGTCCGCCGCTGCGTGGCTGCGCACCATGTTCGCGATCGTCCCGCTGGCCGTCGGGACCCGCGCCGATGACGAACACGCGCTCGGGCACCGAACCGCCCACGCCGCCAACGAATTCGCCGACCCCTACCAGGTTCCCGACGCCAACTTCGGCTGGTCGGCGCGCGACGCCTGCTACTCCTACGGCAGCTTCGTGCTCGCCGACGACGAGGCGCTGGTCATCACCCACCGGCCACCGTCGTGCCGGTTCTGGAACCTGGTGGTGTGGAACCAGTTCATGGCCACCTATGGGGCCGCGGAGGGCCCCGACGCGCGCTGCTCGATCAACGGCCACAGCGCCATGCCCAACGGCGACGGGTCGGTGACGATCGTGTTGTCCCGCGCGCGGACTGCCCACCCGAATTCGCTGACCACGCTCGGCTATCCGCGCGGCAACCTCGCCTTCCGCTGGTTTCTGTCCGACGAGGTGCCGGCCCGCCCGCAGGTGCGGCTCGTCAAGGCCGCCGACGCGCCGACGGCGGTGCGTTAGGCGGCTCGGACGAGCTCGATGGCGCGCCCCAGCGTGTCGAGCCTGGCCTCGAGCGTGTCGCCGGCGGGATAGAGCCGCACGGTGTGCACCCCGGCGTCGCGCCAGACCGCCAGCCGCGCGCGCACCATCTCCTCGGTTCCGACCAACGTGGTGCCCAGCACCATCTCGTCGGTCACCAGCGCCGCGGCGCCCTCGCGATCGCCGCGCTGCCAGCGCTCCCGCACCTCGGCGGCGACGTCGGCCCAGCCCTGCCGGCTGTAGGCCCGGTTGTAGAAGTTCGTGCTCGCCGACCCCATGCCGCCGAGACTGAACGCGAGTTCGGCCTTCCGGCCGGCGATCATGCCGCGCAGTTCGTCCTCGTCCGCGGCGAAGCCGGCGTCGGCGCCCTGACAGATGTCGAGGTCGGCGCGGGTGCGCCCGGCGGCGGCCAAACCCGCGTCGAGGTGGGCGAAATAGGCGCCGGACGCACCTTCCGGGACGAAGCTGGTGCCCAGCCAGCCGTCGGCGACCCTTCCCGTCAACCGCAGCATCGCCGGGGACAGCGCGGCCAGGTAGACCGGGATGGCGTGTTCGGCCCGCGCCGACAACCGCATCGGCACCGCCTCCCCGCCGGGGCGCGGGATCTGGAACTCGTTGCCCGCGTGCGATATCTTGCCGCCGGCGAACGCCTGCCGCACCGTGTCGACCGTCGTCGCGGTCCGCATCAGCCCACGCCGTGCTCGGCCAGCCGCTTGATCGCCGACAGCGTCTTGTCGATCGCGGCCTCGAACTCCCGGAGCCGTACGAAGACGATCTTCTGCTCCTTGTCGGGCATCGCGTCGATGGCCACCGACAACCCCGACCGCCCCGGCCCCATCTGCATCCAGTAGTTCAGAGCGGGCCGCCGTCGCGGGGGTGAGCCGGAAGCGCCAGGTGGCTGCGGGGTTGTCGGGTTCTACTACCGCCCAAGCGAATTCGCGGTGCTGGTCGCAGGCAGCGATCTGGGAGGTGGTGTCCCATCGTCCGAACGCGTGGTGCTCGTTGTGCCCGACGAAGCGGGCGTCCGCCCACTCCACCGACTGCAGCTCGTTGCTCAACGTCGGCATCAGCTTAATGTCGGAGACCAGGCTCCACACGCGGGCCGGGTCGGCGACGCTTCCACCGTCGGCCTGTCCGCATAGCTCGCGCCGGTCCATTCCACGCCGGCCACTGTCCACCGCAGGGCACCGGATGTGGACCAGCCAAACCGAATCGAGACCAGTGGACGCAGCCGCGACGCCTGGTCACGCCGCGACGAGAGCCTGCTCGGCCGGCTTGTCGGCCCCAGCCCTCCCCAGCACCGCGTCCGGCAGAGTCAGCCTGACGATCTTGCGGACGACGGTCCCGAACTGGCGCAGCAGCGGACCCCGGTTGTACGGGATGCCGTAGCGCTCGCAGATCTTCTGCACCTCAGGCGCGATCTCGGGGTAGCGGCGGGCCGGCAGGTCCGGGAACAGGTGGTGCTCGATCTGATGCGACAGGTTGCCGGACAGCAGGTGGAAGATAGTGCCGCCGGTCAGGTTCGCCGAACCGAGGACCTGCCGGAAGTACCACATGCCGCGGGACTCGTCCCTGGTCTCCTCGACGCTGAATTCCTGTGTGCCGTCAGGGAAGTGGCCGCAGAAGATGATCATGTACGACCACACGTTGCGCATCAGGTTGGCCGAGAGGTTGCCGGCGAAGACGAACGGTGCGAACGGCCCGGCCAGCAACGGGAAGGCGACGTAATCCTTGAGCGTCTGGCGGCGGGTCTTCTTCCAGATCTCGCGGAGTACCTCGCGCTTGTCGGCAAGCCGGATCTCGCCGGCGCGGATGCGCTCGGTTTCCAGCTCGTGCAGGGCGACGCCGTACTGGAACAACACCATGAGCAGGAACGCGTACAGCGGATTGCCCAGGAAGTAAGGCTCCCACGGCTGGTCCTCGCTCATCCGCAGGATGCCGTAGCCGATGTCGCGGTCCATGCCCACGATGTTGGTGTAGGTGTGGTGCATGTAGTTGTGCGAGTGCCGCCACTGGTCGGCGGGGCAGGCGGTGTCCCACTCGAAGGAGCGGCCGGAGATCGCCGGGTCGCGCATCCAGTCG
>NZ_JBYCLG010000092.1:0-15919 GCF_057473785.1 Mycobacterium sp. TH-M103 | reverse complement strand
CGGCCCGAGGGGAACGTCACCCGGCAGGTCTGCAGGTAGTCGGGGTGGTGGGCGGGCACCCGCTTCTGGTAGATCTCCTCGCCGTCGATGCCGTCGGGGAACCGCTGCAGGTGCGTGGGCCGGTCGCGCAGCGCGTCGAGCATCGGGCCGCCGGCCATGGCGCGGTAGTACTCGACGACCCGGCGTTTGGTCCCCTGGGACCCCAGCTCGGGAAAATACACCTTGTCCGGGCTCGTCAGCCGCACGGCGATGCCGTCGACGTCGAGCTCCTCCGCTGCAGCAGCCATATCCTCAGGCTATGGGCCTACCCGTGCTGCCGCCGGTTTCGCCGATGCTGGCCAAGCCGGTCCAAACGATCCCCCCGGATGCGTCCTACGAGCCCAAGTGGGACGGGTTCAGGTCGATCTGCTTCCGCGACGGCGACCAGGTGGAGCTGGGCAGCCGCAACGAGCGGCCGATGACCCGCTACTTCCCCGAGCTGGTCGCGGCGGTCGCCGCGGAACTGCCGCGGCGCTGCGTGATCGACGGGGAGATCGTCGTCGCCACCGACCACGGCCTGGATTTCGAGGCCCTGCAACAGCGCATCCACCCGGCCGATTCGCGGGTGCGGATGCTGGCCGCCAAGACGCCGGCGTCCTTCATCGCGTTCGACCTGCTCGCCCTCGGCGACGACGACTACACGCGGCGCCCGTTCAGCGAGCGGCGCGCCGCCCTGGCCGGCGCGCTGGGCTCCGGCCCGTCGTTTCACGTCACCCCGGCGACGACGGACATCGACACCGCGCGGCGCTGGTTCGACGAGTTCGAGGGCGCCGGCCTCGACGGCGTCATCGCCAAACCGCTGACGCTGACCTATCAGCCGGGCAAGCGGGTCATGTTCAAGATCAAGCACGAGCGGACCGCCGACTGCGTGGTCGCCGGCTATCGGGTGCACAAGTCCGGCGATGACGCGGTCGGGTCGCTGCTTCTCGGGCTCTATGACGAGGGCGGGCGGCTCGCGTCGGTCGGCGTCATCGGCGCTTTCCCGATGGCGAAGCGGCGGCAGCTGTTCGTCGAGCTGCAGCCGCTGGTCACCGGCTTCGACGACCACCCGTGGAACTGGGCCGCCCACGAGGCCGGCGAACGCACCCCCCGCAAGAACGAGCACTCCCGCTGGAACGCCGGCAAGGACCTGTCGTTCGTCCCGCTGCGGCCCGAGCGGGTGGTCGAGGTCCGCTACGACCACCTGGAGGGACGGCGGTTCCGCCACACCGCCCAGTTCAACCGGTGGCGCCCCGACCGCGACCCGCGTTCGTGCACCTACGGGCAACTCGAACAGCCGCTCGCCTTTCAGCTCGGCGACATTGTGCCCGGCCTCGGCGACAACCACTAGCTTCTGCAATATCGTCGACGTTCACACGACCGAAGGAGGCCACTCATGAGACGTTCCATAGCCATCACGCTGTCGGGCGTGGCGATCGCGGTGGCGGCATGCTCGGGAAAGACCGGCACGGCCAACCGGTCGGCCACCTCGAGCCCCCCGGTGTTCAGCACCAGCCCGACTTCCACGGCGCCTGTCGATCCGGTCGCCCACGTCGGCGCCACCCTCAATCTGACCGGAGACAGAGGGCCGTTGGCCGTCACCCTCACCAAGATCATCAACCCGGCGACGGGGACGTCCGGACCGCCGACCGACGACAAGGGCAACCCGAGAGGCACCTACGTCGCCGCGATGCTGACCGTCCACAACACCAGCACCTCGGCGCGCAAGGACGACGCGAACAACGACGCGGTGCTCGTCGGGTCGAACAACCAGGACTACTCGACGGCCCTGGGCAGCGTAACCGAATGTACGAACTTCGACGAGGGCGAGTACGAACTCCGGGCGGGAGAGTCGGTCAGCGGGTGCGTCGTGTTCGTCATGCCCCCGGGCGTGACGCCGGCCAAGTTCCAGTACACACCGTCCTCGGGCTTCGCCAACAGCTTCGGGGAATGGCTCATCCCCTGAACGCGCTCGCGGCGAGTCAGACCGCGACCGCCAGGTGCGACAACCCGCGCACGGTGACGTTGCTCTTGTACCGCGGCTCGTCGTCCGGGCGCCACCGCGGGAACCGCGCCGTCAACACCGAGAGGGCCACACCGGCTTCCAGCCGCGCCAGCGGCGCCCCCAGGCAGTAATGCACCCCGCGACCGAACCCAGGTCGCGCAGCGCCCCTCGGTCCGGGTCGAACACGTCGGGGCAGTCGAACTCGGCGGGATCGCGGTGGGCCGCGGCCACCAGCAGCATCAGAACGTCGCCCGCGGGCACCTCTATGCCACCGATGTCCATGTCCGCCAAGGCGATTCGTCCGATCATCTACACGGGCGGGTCATAGCGCAGGGTTTCCCCGATCACCGCGGAGCGCGGGCGGCGTCGGCGGCCAGCGCCGCCCACTGCCGCGGTTCGCGCAGCATCTCCAGGATCACGTTGCCGATCAAGTTCACCGTCGTCTCGTGACCGGCACCCCGAGCAGCCGACAGCTGACGGACACTGGCAGCGGATAGGCGAAGTCCTCGACGACGTCGAACCGGCCCCGCTCGGCGATCCGGTCGAGCAGATCGTCCACCAGCGCGCCGTGTCGGGTTGCAGCGCCTGCCCACCTTTGGGCGCGAACGCCTTACTGACCAGTTTGCGCAGCCTGGTGTGGTCGGGGGAATCGAGGAACAGGAACTCCCGGAGGGACCGGGGGTGGCAGCCGCACGGGTCCGTGCTCGAGGAACCGCGCACACCCGGTACGGGTCGGCACGGTTGGCCTGGTCCAGCAGCTGCAGCAGCAGGTCCCGGGACTCGGGGCGCTCAACGGCGCAGGAACTCCACGATGTGACGCGCCAGCTCCTCGCCGGCGTCCTCCTGCAGGAAGTGCCCGGCGCCGCGGATGACCGGGTGCTCGATGCCCTGCGCGCCGCGCATCTCGCGCCGGAACACCTCGCCCATCGGCCCGGTGATCGGATCGGCATCGCTGAACGCGACCAGCATGGGCGTCGGGCTCACCGTCAGCTTCGACCACGCCGCCTTGTTGGCCGCCGCCGCGGGGTCGTCCGGCGAGACCGGCACCAGGCCGGGCATGGCGCGCGGCCCGGCGCAGTGCTCGTCGCCGGGGAACGGCGCGTCGTAGCCCGCCAGCACCTCCTCGCTCACCTGCTGCGCCGAGGCGCCCTGCACGAACAGGCTGACCTTCAGGTTCGGCATCGTCTGGATCGCCTCGCGGAACTGCCACCACACCTTGGCCATCGGCTGCTCGCCGTTGGGCAGCCCGGTGTTGGCCACGACCAGCCGGGCGAACCGCTCGGGGTGCTCGGCGGCCAGCCGCAGCCCGATCAGCCCGCCCCAGTCCTGGCCGACCAGGGTCACCTCGCGCAGGTCGAGGACGTCGAAGACCAGCGCGCGCATCCACTCCACGTGGCGCGCGTAGGTGTGGTCCTCGATGCGGGTCGGCTTGTCGGAGCGACCGAACCCGACCAGGTCGGGGCAGATGACGCGGTGCCCCGCCTCGGCCAGGATCGGGATCATCTTGCGGTACAGGTAGGACCAGGTCGGCTCGCCGTGCAGCATCAGCACCGGGTCGGCGTCCTGCGGACCGTCCTCGACCCAGGCCACCCGCAGGCTGCCGCCCTCGCCGTCGGGCACCTCGCCATAGCTTGGCGCGTACGGGAAGTCGGGTACGTTGTCGAACCGTTCGTCGGGTGTGCGCAGAGTCTGCATGTCACGTTCCTTCCTGTAGCTCCGCCAACGCCGGATGCGCCATCAACCGGTCGAGAAACTCGCGCTGCCCCTTCAACAGCTTGGTGCGCGCCTCCGCCACGGTAAACCAGCCGACCCGGTCGACCTCGGGGACGTCCAGCAGCGTGCCCGACCCCTTCGGCCACTCCAGCTCGAAGGTGTTGCTGCGCGCGTCGGTGACGTCGAGGTCGCCTTGCACGGCGAAGACGCTGACCACCTTGCCGCTGGGTTGCCGGATCCGGCCCAGGTCGGCGCGCGGCCCGTCCGGCACCTGCAGCCCGAGCTCCTCGGAGAACTCGCGCCGGGCCGCCGCCCACGGGTCCTCCCCCTCGGAGTGCTCGCCTTTCGGGACCGACCAGACCCCGGCGTCCTTGCGCGCCCAGAACGGGCCGCCGGGGTGGGCTATCAGGACCTCGACGACGCCGTCGCGCACGCGGTACAGGAGCACACCGGCACTGAGCCTGGGCACGACCCCTCAGGCCCCGACCGCGCGTTCGAGGTCTTTGAGCGAGGTTTCCAGGTGCGCGAGCAGCCGCTGCAGGTGCGGCACGCTGCGCCGGCATCCCACCAGACCGAAGTCCATCGTGTCGGCGTTGTTCACCAGGGTGATGTTGAGCGCCTGCCCGTCCAGCACGATGGACATCGGGTAGTTTCCGTCGAGCCGGGCGCCTCCGTAATACATCGGCTGGGTAGGCCCGGGCACGTTCGAGACGACGATGTTGAACGGCGGCGCCGTCGAGGACACCCAGCCCGGGACCGCGGCCAGGCTCAGCGCCGCCATGTTCGCGGCCGACAGCGCCAGCGCCTGCAGGCGCGGCAGCTGGGAGAACACCTTCTTGTTGTCGCGCATCGACTCGCTGACGGTCTGCAGCCGCCGGGCCGGGTCGTCGGTGTCGGTGGCGAGGTTACAGAGGATGGCCCCGACGAGGTTGCCGCCGGCGTCGGCCTCGTCCTCGCGGCGCAGGCTCACCGGCACCATCGCCAGCAGCGAGGTGTCCGGCAGCGCGTCGTGCTCGAGCAGGTAGTAGCGCAGCGCGCCCGAGCACATCGCCAGCACGACGTCGTTGACGGTCACCCCGGCGGCCTTCTTGACGGCTTTGATGCGGTCCAGCGACCACGACTGCGCGGCGCACCGGCGGGCACCGCCGATCTTGACGTTCAGCATCGTGCGCGGCGCGCCGAACGGCAACGTCAGCTGCTGCTCGAGCAGCGCCGCGCGGGCCAGCGTCACCGTCGAGGGGGCAAGGGCGGCAACGGATCCCGCGGCACGCATCAGCGAACGCACGGGCGACGCCGGGCTCGACCCCCGCTTGGGTTTGGGCAGGGTCCACGGCGCCCGGATCTCGCGGTCGCCGGGGTCGTCCGACAACGCGCGCTGCATCAGCTTCAGCGCCGAGACACCGTCGATCAACGCATGATGCATCTTCGTGTAGACCGCGAATCGGCCGTCTTTGAGCCCCTCGATGACGTGCACCTCCCACAGCGGGCGGTGCCGGTCGAGCAGGCTGCTGTGCCAACGCGAGGTCAGCTCGAGCAGCTCACGGACCCGCCCGGGGGACGGCAGCGCCGAGCGGCGGACGTGGTAGTCGAGGTCGAGGTCGTTGTCGTACGCCCAGGCCAGGCTCGCCACACCACCCCAGAACGTGGCCGGGCGCTTGAGGAAGGTGGGCTGGACATCCCGCTGGGCGACCAGGCTGTCGTAGAACCCGCGCACGTAGCCGCGACCGGCCCCCTCCGGCGGCTCGTAGAGCTGCAGCCCACCGACATGCATGGGGTGCTCGCGCGATTCGCCCAGCAGGAAGATCGCGTCGGTGGGCATCATCAGTTCCATCATCCAATTAGACGCCAACCGAAGCCGTTCCGATGCGCGAACTCCGCGACTTCGCGGCGAACCCCTCACATACGGCACCGACGGGCCGGTATGGGCGAGGCGCACCGCGTGGGCGACCTTCATCCGGTCCGGCACAGCGAGGAGCTTCTTCGCCTCCTGCTCGACGGCAGGCACGCCTGAGGCCGAAAGTGCTTGAAAACCAAGCCCGCACGAATTCGCCATCAGCCACATGTTCTGCAGGACGCACCCCAGACTCATCATCCCGATGGCGTCGCCCTCGGAGCCGGGCGCGCGCATGGTGGCGTCGTACAGCACGAACAGCACCCCGGCCCTGCCCCCACCGGACAACCCGTTTCCCCTGAGGCGTCGCGGTGGCACCATGTGCTTGTGACGACTCCGCTGTCCTGGGATGTGGTGTGCATCGACAAGCCCGGCGACGTCAACGTCGTGATCGGCCAGGCGCACTTCATCAAGACGGTCGAGGATCTGCACGAGGCCCTGGCCGGGGTGAGCTCCTCGTTGCGGTTCGGGCTGGCGTTCTGCGAGGCCTCCGGGTCCCGGCTGGTGCGGCGCAGCGGCAACGACGCCGAATTGGTCGAACTCGCGGGCCGCACCGCGCTGGCCGTCGGGGCCGGGCACAGCTTCGTGATCTTCTTGCGGGACGGCTTTCCGGTCAACGTCCTCAACCCGGTAAAGGCGGTGCCGGAGGTGTGCGGAATCTACTGCGCCACAGCCAATGCGGTCGACGTGATCGTCGCGGTCACGCCCCGCGGCCGCGGCATCGCCGGGGTGGTCGACGGGCAGACCCCCGTCGGGGTGGAGACAGAGGGTGACGTGGCCGAGCGGCACGCCTTGCTGCGCGCCATCGGTTACAAACTCTGAGCTTTCAGTGCTTGCCGTACAGCGCGTCGATCTCGGCCGCGAACCGGGCGGCGACGACGTTGCGCTTCACCTTCAGCGTCGGGGTCAGCTCGCCGGTGAGCACGGTGAAGTCGACCGGCAGGATGCGGAACTTCCGGATCGATTCCGCATGGGAGACACTCTGGTTGGCCGCGGCGACCGCCTGGTCGATCTCGGCCACCAGCGCGGGGTCGTCGACCAGGTCGGCCACCGAGGCGGTGGCCGACCTGCCGTGGTGCTGCTTCCACACCTCGAATCCCTCGGGGTCGACCGCGATGAGCGCGGCCACGTAGGGCCTGTCGTCGCCCACCACCATCGCCTGGCTGACCAGCGGGTGAGCCCGCAACTGATCCTCGAGCACCGCCGGTGCGACGTTCTTGCCGCCCGCGGTCACGATGATCTCCTTCTTGCGGCCGACGATCGACAGGAAGCCGTCGTCGTCCACCGAGCCGAGATCGCCGGTGTGGAACCAGCCGTTGACGATGGCCTCACCGGTCGCCTTCTCGTTGTGCCAGTAACCGCCGAACACCACGCCGCCGCACACCAGCACCTCGCCGTCGTTGGCGATCGCCATGCTGTTGCCCGGCAACAGCTTCCCCACCGTGCCGACCCGCTCCTCGCCGATCCGATTGATGGTGATCGCAGCGCTGGTCTCGGTCAGGCCGTAGCCCTCGTAGACCGTCAGCCCGACGCCGCGGTAGAAGTGGCACAGCCGCGTGCCCAGCGGGGCACCGCCGGAGAACGCGGCGTGGCAGTTCCCGCCCAGGGCGGCGCGCAGCTTGCCGTAGACCAGCCGGTCGAACAGCGCGTGCGCGGCCTGTAGCAGCAGACCCGGTCCGCCGGTGTCCTGGGCGGCGCTCCACTCGATGGCCGTGCGGGCCGCGAGCGCGAAGATCCTGGCCCTTCCGGCGTCCTGGGCATTCAATTCGGCGGTGTTGTAGACCTTTTCGAAAACCCGCGGCACCGACACCACGACCGTGGGCTTGAAGACGGCAAGGGTGGCCACCAGGTTCTTGATGTCGCCGGTGTAGCCGATGGTGACCTTGTTGGCGAATGCCGACATCGACAGCGACCGCGCCAGCACGTGGGCCAGCGGCAGGAAGACCAGCAGCCGCTCCCCCTTGCGCAGCAGTGTCGGGAAACACTCTCCGGCGCCGCGTATCTCGTACAGCAGGTTCGAGTGTGTCAGCCGGCAGCCCTTCGGACGGCCCGTCGTGCCCGAGGTGTAGATGAGCGTCGCCGCGTCGGCGGCCCGCAGCCCCGCCAACCGCTCGTCGAGTTGCCCGGCGTCCACCGACTTCCCGGCCTCGGCCAGGTCGTCGAGCGCCCGGGGGCCTTGGCATTCGAGGCGCAGGATCGTGCGCAGGCTCGGCAACTCATCGCTCAGTTCCTCGACCAGCTGCCCGTGCGCGGCCGTCTCGGCGATCACCATGACCGCCCCGGAGTCCTCCAGCACCCAGCGCACCTGCTCGGGCGAAGAGGTGTCGTAGATCGGGACGGTGACCGCGCCGACCGACAGAATCGCGTAGTCCAGGATCACCCACTCGTAGCGGGTCGCCGACAAAATCGCCACCCGGTCACCGGCATTGACCCCGGCGGCGATCAGGCCGAGCGCGGTCTCACGGATCTGCCGGGCGGCCTGGGCGCAGGTGACGTCCGTCCAGGCGCCGTCGACGAGGCGCTGGAAGATCACATGATCGGGATCGTCGCGCTCGTGGGAGTACACGCTGGCGACGACGTTGTCGTTCTCGCCGACGGCGAAGCTCGCCGGGAGGCTGAATTCGCGCATGCACCACGCTAGCCGCGCCGGGTGACGCCTTCCTAGTGGCCGAAAGTCCCGGCGTACAGGGTCGATCGGCGCGCGCCTTTCAGTCCGACATCGGCCACGCGATATGGCGATCAGGTCGCCGCGCTCCGGGCCGGCGGCCCGATGTGCGTGCACCTTGGCGTACTCCGGGGTGGTCACCATGTCGATGAAGACCTGCGGCGTGGGGTACTCGACCACTCTCACCCGCGGCCGGGCGGATCATCGTTGACAGTCACTGCCAGCTGGTCATACTGTGCCAGTTCATGCTCGGGCCTGTAAAGGCCGGTGACGGCGTGTCCGGGCGTTCGATTCGGGAGGTCGTTAGATGGATGAGCCGTCCAAGCTTCGCGTGATCCAGTGGGCGACAGGGGGGGTCGGGAAGGCCGCCATCGCCTGCGTGCTCAACCACCCGCAACTCGAACTTGCGGGATGCTGGGTGCACTCCGCGGACAAGAACGGCCGCGACGTCGGCGAGATCCTGGGCACCGGCCCGCTCGGCGTCACCGCCACCACCAGCGTCGAGGAGGTGCTGGCCACCGACGCCGACTGCGTGATGTACAGCCCGCTGATCCCCGCCGACGAAGAGGTCATCGCGATCCTGCGGTCGGGCAAGAACGTCGTCACCCCCGTCGGCTGGGTGTACCCCGACGCAACGAACCCCCGCGTCAAGGCCATCGCCGACGCCGCGCTCGAGGCCGGGGTGACCCTGCACGGGTCCGGCATCCACCCCGGCGGCATCACCGAGCGCTTCCCGCTCATGGTGTCCTCGCTGTCGTCGGCCGTCACGCACGTGCGCGCCGAGGAGTTCTCCGACATCCGCACCTACAACGCCCCCGACGTGGTGCGCCACATCATGGGCTTCGGCGGTACCCCCGAGGAGGCGGTGCAGGGACCGATGGCCGGGCTGCTCGAAGCGGGCTTCAAGATGTCGGTGCGAATGGTGGCCGACCACATGGGCTTTCGGATCGATCCGGACATCAGGACCATCCAGGAGATCGCCGTGGCCACCGCCGACATCGACTACGACCCCTTCCCGATCACCCCGGGGTCCGTCGCCGCGCGCCGGTTCCGCTGGGAGGCGCTGGTCGACGGGGAGCCGGTCATCACGGCGGCGGTCAACTGGCTGATGGGCGAAGAGAACCTGGAACCGAACTGGAACTTCGGCGGCCGCGGCGAACGCTTCGAGGTCGAGATCACCGGCGACCCCACGGTGAGCCTGACGTTCAAGGGGCTGCAGCCGGAAACCATCGCCGAAGGGCTGCAGAAGAATCCGGGCGTGGTGGCCACGGCCAACCACTGCGTCAACGCCATCCCCGACGTGTGCGCGGCCGGCCCCGGCATCAAGACCTACCTGGACCTGCCGCTGCTCGCCGGGCGCCCGGCCCCACACCTGGCGCGGTGACCCGGTGCGACTCGACGACGTCTCGTTCTGTCACCTCGTCGGGGTGACGGACATGGACCGCGCGCTGGCGTTCTACCGCGGCGTGCGGCTGCGGCTGGGACCCGAGCGATGACCTACTCCCACCCCGACTCGATGCGCGGCCACGTCGCGATCGTCACCGGCGCCGCCCAGGGCGTGGGCAAGGGCATCGCCGCGGCGCTGCTGGAACGCGGCGCTGCGGTGTTCCTGGTCGACGTCCAGGCCGCGCGGCTGGCGGCCACCACCGCCGAACTCGCCCGGGCCGGCCGGGTCGAGCAGCTGGTCGCCGATCTGCGCGACCCCGACAGCGCGCCGCGGATCGTGGCAGCCGCGGTCGAGGCGTTCGGAACGGTGCACGGCCTGGTCAACAACGCCATCGCCACCAACGAACCGAAGCGGTTCGTGGACATCACCCTCGAGGATTTGGCGCTCGGTCACGACGTGGGCCCGCGGGCGAGTTTTCTGCTCATGCAGGCGGTGCACCCGGTGATGGTCGAGGCGGGCGGCGGGTCGATCGTGAACCTCGGCTCCGGCACGGGCACCGGCGGCGACGTCAAGTGGGGTGGTTACGCCGCCGCCAAGGAGGCTATCCGCGGTATGTCGAAGGTCGCGGCCCTGGAATGGGGGCGCGACAACATCCGGATCAACGTCATCTGCCCGTTCGCCGAGTCCGACGGGGTCAAGCTGTGGAAGGAGTTCGCCCCCGACGACTACGCGAAGGCGGTGCGGCGCGTCCCGATGCGGCGCATCGGCGATGTCCGCACCGACGTCGGCGCGCTGGTCGCCTTCCTGCTCAGCACCGACGCGGCGTTCATCACCGCGCAGACCATCCACGTCGACGGCGGGATCGGCTGCTTCCGGTGACGGAATCGCTGCGCGACCGGCAGCGCGCCCAGATCCGGGCCGACATCAGGCGGGCGGCGTTCCGGTTGTTCGTCGAACGCGGCTACGACGCGGTGACGACCGAGGAAATCGCCACGGCGGCGGGCGTTTCGGTGCGCACGCTGTTCCGGCACGTGTCCGCCAAGGAGGATCTGCTGCTGGCGCCGGTCCGGCACGGCGGCGCCGCGATCGTCAACCTGCTCGAGCAGCGTCCCGCCGCCGAACCACCCGACGTCGCGCTGAGCAACGCGATCATCACCCGCACGCGGTCGTTCGACCGCGACGACTGCGCGGAGTGGCGCGCGGCGCTGCTGGTGGCCCCCGGCCTGCTCGGCAAGGTCAGCATCCACCAGCCGGCCGACAAGGAGCGCGCGATCAGGCTGACCGCCGAGCGGATGGGCGTCGACCCCGACGCCGACATGCGCCCGGGCCTGCTGGTCCACCTCGCCTTCGCGGCCGCCGATTTCGCCTTCCAGCTTTGGGTACGCCACGCGGGCAAGCCGCTGGACCGCTACGTCACCGAGGCGCTCGACGCGGTCAAGGCGCCGCACTGGAGGCGCGCCGGCTAGCGGGCTCGCCGGCGTAACCGGGCCGTCACACGCCGCACGCGGTCGCCGCCGCGACGGCCGAGCTTGAGTATTTTCGTAGGGTGGTGACAGGACCAGCACCGGCACGAGCCCCGGCGGACGTTCCGGCTCAGTACCTGCTGTCGTCCGCCGCGCCCAGCGCGCGCACCCTCATCGACATCGTCTACGCGACGGCCGCGCGTTTCCCGGACGCCCCCGCTATCGACGACGGCACCGTGCAGCTCACCTACGGCGAGCTGATCGGCGACATGGAGGCCAGTGTCGAGTGGCTGGCGGCCAGGGGCATCGGCCGGGGCGACCGGATCGGCATCCGGATGCCCTCGGGCAGCTACGCGCTGTACGTGGCGATCCTGGCGACGCTGGCCACCGGGGCGGCGTACGTGCCGGTCGACGCCGACGACCCCGACGAGCGGGCGGAGCTGGTGTTCGGTGCGGCCGACGTGGTCGCGGTGATCACCGAGGCGGGCCTGCTGCGGGGCCCCGGCTCGTCGCGCGGCTGGCGCGCGACGGCGCCCATGACCCGCGACGACGCGTGGATCATCTTCACCTCCGGATCGACCGGCACCCCGAAGGGCGTGGCCGTCACGCACCGCAGCGCCGCCGCGTTCGTCGACGCCGAGGCGCAGCTGTTCGTGCAGGACGGCCCGATCGGTCCCGGCGACCGGGTGCTGGGCGGGCTGTCGGTGGCCTTCGACGCCTCGTGCGAGGAGATGTGGCTGGCCTGGCGGCACGGCGCCTGCCTGGTGCCCGCGCCGCGCTCGCTGGTGCGCAGCGGGATGGACCTGGGTCCGTGGCTGGTCACCCGCGACGTGACCGTGGTCTCCACGGTGCCGGCGCTGGCCGCGCTGTGGCCCGCCGAGGCGCTGGAGGCGGTGCGGCTGCTGATCTTCGGCGGCGAGGCCTGTCCCGCGGAGCTGGCCGAGCGCCTCGCCGTCGACGGACGGGAGGTGTGGAACACCTACGGCCCCACCGAGGCGACGGTGGTCGCCTGCGCGGCCAGGCTGGGCGGTGGCGGCCCGGTCAGCATCGGGCTGCCGTTGCCCGGATGGGACCTGGCCGTCATCGACGCCGACGGCTGCCCGGTCGGCTACGGCGAGATCGGCGAGCTGGTGATCGGCGGGGTGGGCCTGGCCCGCTACCTCGACGAGGACAAGGACGCCGAGAAGTACGCCCCGCTGCCGACGCTGGGCTGGGGGCGCGCCTACCGCAGCGGTGACCTGGTGCGGCTGGAACCCGACGGGCTGTATTTCTGCGGGCGCGGCGACGACCAGGTCAAGGTCGGGGGCCGCCGCATCGAGCTGGGCGAGGTCGACGCCGCGCTGGTCGGCCTGCCGGGGGTCAGCGGCGCGGCGGCGGCGGTCCGCCACACCGCGACGGGGACGCCGGTGCTGGTCGGCTACCTCGTCAGCGCCGATCCGGCGTTCGACCTGCACGAGGCGCGCCTGCGGCTGGCCGAACGGCTGCCCGCCGCGCTGGTGCCCCGGCTCGTGCGGATCGAGGAGCTGCCCACCCGGACGTCGGGCAAGGTCGACCGCGACGCGCTGCCCTGGCCGCCGCCCGGCGGGGACCCGGACGCGAGCGCCGATCTGGGCGGCACGACGGGCTGGCTGGCCGGACTGTGGCGCGACCTGCTGGGGTCGGCGGTGGACGGCCCGGAGGCCGACTTCTTCGCCCTCGGCGGCGGCTCGCTGGCCGCCGCGCAACTCGTCGCCGCGTTGCGGCGACGGTATCCGCAGGTCACCGTCGCCGACCTGTACGACCATCCCCGGCTGGGCTCCCTCGCCTCGTTCCTCGACGAGCTCGAGCCGCCACCCCCGGTCACCGAGCGCTCGGTCCGCCCGACCCCGCGGCTGACCCAGGCCGCACAGACCGTGCTGTCGGTGCCGTTGGCGACGCTGGCGGCGCTGCCGTGGGTGACGTGGCTCGCGCTGGGCAACGGCGTCGCCCGCGCGCTGCACGTGGTGCCGTGGACCGTCGCGGTCAACTGGTGGCTCGTCGCGGTGGCGTTCGTGTTGTTCGTCTCGCCGGTGGGCCGGATGGGCACCGCGGTGCTGTGCGCGCGGCTGCTGCTGTCGGGGGTGCGGCCCGGCACCTACCGCCGCGGCGGGTCGGTGCACCTGCGGGTGTGGCTGGCCGAACGGGTGGCCGAGGCCTGCGGCGCCCACAACGTGGCGGGAGCGCCGTGGCTGGTGTACTACGCCCGCGCGCTGGGCGCCAACGTCGGCAAAGGGGTGGACCTGCACTCGCTGCCCCCCGTCACCGGGTTGCTGAACCTGGGCCACCGCAGCGCGGTGGAACCCGAGGTGGACCTGTGCGGGCACTGGGTCGACGGCGACGAGTTCCACGTCGGCGCCATCACCGTCGGCGACGACGCGACTGTCGGCGCCCGGACCACGCTGCTGCCCGGCGCGGTCGTCGGTAAGAACGCCGACGTGGCCCCCGGCTCGGGCGTCGTCGACAAGATCAAGAACGGGCAGTACTGGAAGGGCTCACCCGCGGTGAAGTCGGGCCGGGTCAAACACCCGTGGCCCGACGAGCGGCCGCCCCGCCGAACCCGGTGGGTCGCGATGTACGGGCTGACGTCGCTGCTGCTCGCCGCCCTGCCGATGATCGCCGGCGCGAGCGGCGTCGCGGTGATCGCCGCGGCGGTGCGCCACACCCGCCGGCTCTCGGAGGCGGTGCCGCCGGCGCTGCTGTGGACGCCGGTCGCCGCGCTGGCCGCGGTGACGGTGTACGCGCTGCTGACCGTGGTGGCGGTGCGGGCGCTCTCGATCGGGCTGACCGAGGGCTACCACCCGGTGCGCAGCCGGGCCGGCTGGCAGCTGTGGGCGACTGAGCGGCTCATGGACGCCGCGCGCAACTATCTCTTTCCGCTGTATGCCGGCCTGCTGACACCGGCGTGGCTGCGGTTGCTGGGCGCGCAGGTCGGCCGCGGCACCGAGATCTCCACGGTGTTGCCGATCCCGAAGTTCACCGTGATCGAGGACGGGGCGTTCCTGGCCGACGACACCATGGTCGCCTCCTACGAACTCGGCGGCGGCTGGATCCACGCGGCCACGACCACCGTGGGCCGGCGCGCGTTCCTCGGCAACTCCGGCATCACCCAGCCGGGGCGCCGGGTGCCCGACGACGGGCTGGTCGCGGTGCTCTCGGCCGCACCACCCAAGGCCAAACGCGGCTCATCGTGGCTGGGCAGCCCCCCGATGCGGCTGCGGCGGCGCCCCACCGAGGCCGACCCGGCCACCACCTACGACCCGCCGGCCCGGCTCAAGGTCCGGCGCGCGGTGGTGGAGACCTGCCGGCTGCTGCCCGTGGTGGTGACGGTCGGGATCGGGCTGGCGGTGCTCGGAGCGCTGCAGGCACTGGCGCGGATCTTCGGCATCTGGGCGGCCGCGTTGTGCGGCGGGCTGGTGCTGCTGGCGGCGGGCGCCGTCGCGGGGGCCGTCACGGTCGCCGCCAAATGGCTGGCCGTGGGGCGGATCCGGGCCAGCGAATACCCGCTGTGGTCGTCGTTCGTCTGGCGCAACGAGGTGTGCGACACCTTCGTCGAGACCGTCGCGGCGCCGTGGTTCGCCCGCGCGGCCGCCGGCACGCCGCTGCTGACCCTGTGGCTGCGGGCGCTGGGCGCCCGCGTCGGGCGGGGCACGTGGTGCGAAACCTATTGGCTGCCCGAGGCGGATCTCGTCACGCTGGGCTACGGCAGCACGGTCAACCGGGGTTGTGTGGTACAGACCCACCTGTTCCACGACCGGATCATGCGCATGGACAGCGTCGTGCTCGAACCCGGCGCCACCCTCGGGCCGCACTGCGTGGCGCTGCCGGCCGCCCGAATCGGGGCCGGGGCGACCGTGGGCCCCGCATCGCTGGTGGTGCGCGGCGACAAGGTGCCGGGATCGACTCGCTGGCAAGGCAATCCGATCAAGCCGTGGGGCGCGGGCCGCAAGAAGGGCCGGGCCAAGAACTCGGCGAAGCGGGGCGCCGCGGCGTGAAGGTTCCGGCTGAGAAGTCCGCGCCGGTCATCGACGACTACCTGCCGAAAAACGGCAATCCCGGCTACCGGGTGTCGCGCTACGAACTCGACCTCGAGTACCGGGTGGCGATCAACCGGCTGTCCGGCACGGCGACGATCACCGCGGTGACGCTCGTCGAGCTGCAGCAGTTCAGCCTGGACCTGTCCGGCGCGCTGTCGGTCGCCAAGGTGGCGGTCAACGGCAAACGGGTGCAGCAGTTCTCCTGCCGCGGCGGCAAGTTGCGCGTCCGGCTGACATCGAAGCTCGCGTCCGGTGCGGCGATGACCGTCGTGGTGCGCTACGGCGGTGCCCCGAAACCCATCCGATCCCTCTGGGGCGACATCGGTTTCGAGGAGCTGACCGACGGGGTGCTGGTCGCCGGTCAACCCAACGGCGCCCCGTCGTGGTTCCCCTGCAACGACCACCCCGGCGACAAGGCCGCCTTCCGCATCCAAGTCAGCACCGAAAGCCGCTACCGGGTGGTCGCCAACGGAAACCTGGTGGCGCGCCGTACCCGGGCGTCGCAGACGGTGTGGACCTACGAACAACGCGAGCCGACGTCGACCTACCTGATCACGTTGCAGATCGGCGTCTACGACACGGTGCGGCTGACCCGGACACCGGTACCCATACAGGCCGCGCTGCCCGCGCGGTTGCGCAGCGCGTTCGAACACGACTTCGCGCGTCAGCCCGAGATGATGCAGCTGTTCGTCGAGTTGTTCGGGCCCTACCCGCTGGCCGGCGGG
>NZ_JBYCLG010000091.1:0-2539 GCF_057473785.1 Mycobacterium sp. TH-M103 | reverse complement strand
TCACCCGCGCCACCTTCGGGAAATCCTGCGTGTTGCTCTCCTGCTGCACCAGCGAGGCCACCACCAGGATGTCGTAGGGCGAGAGGTGCAGCGACGCCGCGGTGTCGGTCAGGCCGGACTTCATGTACTCCACCGCCCCGGCGCTGATCAGGCTGGCCAGGATGTTCGCCGGCGAGGCCGCGGGGTCGACGTTGAAGGTCCCCGGCGCGATGAGGCCCTCGATGCGGCGATGGTCGTTGCCGAGCTCGGTCACCGGTTCCATGGCCCACGGCGGCACCGCCAGCACCGCCGGCGAGCTGTTGGCCGCCGCCGCCCGCAGGTCGCCTGCCGCTACGCAGCGCCGGTTGCCGTCGAGGTCCACGCAAGTGGCCTGCGAGATCAGGCTGAAGATGCCGGGGTTGACCTTGTCGGTCTTCATGTCGGTGGTGTCGTCGAGCTGCCGGCCCTCCGGGATGACCAGGCGCCCCACCCGGTCCTTCGGGTCGGTCAGCCGCGCGACGGCGTCGGCCGCCGGGATCTCGGTGCGCAGCCGGTAGTAGCCGGGCTGGATCGCGTTGATCGCGACGTTGCCGTGCGCGGCGTTGACGAAGGCCCGGACCGTCTTGACCACGTGCTGCTTTTGTAGCGTCTCCCCGACCATGGTGGTCGAGTCGCCGGCCTGGACATGGATCACGACGTCGCGCTTGCCGTTCCCGGTGTAGTCGTCGCCGGACCCGAACATCGTGTGCCAGAGCTTGGTGCCGGCGAACACGGCCGCCACCACCACGCCGACGAGGGCGACGAGCGCGAACCTGGCCACGGTGCGCCGCCGGCGCCGGCCGCGTTCGGCGCGCTTGCGGGCCGAACGGCTCATCCGGTGCCGGGGCGGCCCGATCGTCTCCGGCTCGGCCCGTTGGCTGTCAACCATCTGCACGCTCCCCGGTGCACGGGGCGCGGCGCTGGTCGAGCCAGCTCTGCAGGATCGCGATCGCCGCCGCCTGGTCGATCACCGCCCGCTGCTCGCGGGCGCGCACGCCGGCCGAGCGCAGCGAGCGCTGGGCGCTGACGGTGGTCAGGCGTTCGTCGGCCAGCCGCACCGGGACGGGTGGAACGCGGCGCGCCAACACTTCGCCCAATTTCCCGGCCAGTTCGATCGCGTCCAGCGCGGCGGGGCCGGTGCGGTCGGCGAGGGTACGCGGCAACCCAACAACGACCTCCACCACCCCGAGTTCGGCGACCAGCTCGGCCAGCCTGCGCACGTGCCGCCCGCTCCGGTCCCGGCGCACCGTCTCCACCGGGGTGGCCAGGATGCCGTCGGGGTCGCTGGCGGCCACGCCGATGCGCACGCTGCCGACGTCGACGCCGAGTCGTCGGCCCGGGCCCGGATCCTGATCGGGGTCACCGGGCCGGTCTGGCAAGCGATGCGGCGTGGGGACCACTCAACCGACCCGCGCTATCTCCGCACGCACCGCGTCGAGCGCCGCGTCGATGCCGGTCGGGTTCTTCCCGGAGCCCTGCGCCAGGTCCGGCTTGCCGCCGCCGCGCCCATCGACGGCCACGGCGAGGTGCTTCACCAGCTCGTTGGCGCGCACCCCGAGGTCCTGGGCGGCGGGATTGGCGGCGACCGCGTACGGCACCGTCCCGCCGTCACCCTCCGCGATGAGCGCCACGACCGCGGGGTCGCTGCCCAGCTTGCCGCGGATGTCGCCGACCAGCGAGCGCAGGTCGCCCGCCGTCGTCCCCGAGGACATCCGTTGCGCCACCAGCCGGACGTTACCGATCCGCTCCGCACCGGCCGCGGCGTTGGCCGCCGCGGCCCGCGTGCCCGCGAGCCGGGCCCGTTCGAGCTCTTTCTCGGCGGCCTTGAGCCGGTCCACCAGGGTGGCCACCCGGGCCGGCACCTCGTCGGACGGCACCTTCAGCGACGACGCCAGCCCGGCCATCAGCGCCCGCTCCTTGGCCAGATGGCGGAACGACTCGAGGCCGACGTAGGCCTCCACGCGGCGCACCCCGGAGCCCACCGACGATTCGCCCAGGACGGTCACCGGCCCGATCTGCGCCGAGTTGTGCACGTGGGTGCCCCCGCACAGCTCCAGCGAGAACGGCCCACCGATCTCGACCACCCGGACCTCGTCGGGATAGGCCTCGCCGAACAGCGCCAACGCGCCCATCGCCTTGGCCTTCTCCAGCCGCTCGGTGAAGGTGTGCACCGCGAAGTCGGCCTGCACCGCCTCGTTTGTCACCTCTTCGATCTGGGTGCGCTGCTCGTCGGAAAGCGGACCCTGCCAGTTGAAGTCGAACCGCAGGTACCCCGGCCGGTTGAGCGAGCCGGCCTGGACGGCGTTGGGCCCCAGCACCTGTCGCAGCGCGGCGTGCACCATGTGGGTGCCCGAATGGCCCTGGGTGGCACCGCGGCGCCAGCCCGGGTCCACGGCCGCCACGACGGTGTCGCCCTCGACGAATTCCCCGGATTCCACGTTGACCCGGTGCACCCACAGGGTTTTCGCGATCTTCTGGACGTCGGTGACCGCGGCCCGGGCGCTCTGCCCGGCCCCGGTGC
>NZ_JBYCLG010000090.1:0-14969 GCF_057473785.1 Mycobacterium sp. TH-M103 | reverse complement strand
GCGGGCGGCAGGGCGGTGCCCGTCGTCGCCGACGTCCGCGACCTCGAACAGCTGGAGGCCGGGGTGCGCGCCGGCGTCGACGAACTCGGCGAGATCGACATCGTCATCGCCAACGCCGGAGTGGTGGCGATCGGCGACACCCAGACCCGCGCCGAACCGATCTTCGACGCGATCGTCGACACCAACCTCAAGGGCGTGTGGAACACGCTGGTGGCGACGGTGCCGTCGATCGTCCGCAAGGGCCGTGGCGGATCGGTCGTCCTGGTCAGCTCGTCGCAGGGCCTGACCGGCCGGGGCGGGGACGGCAGCGCCGCCATGTTCGCCTATGCCGCCTCCAAGCACGGCGTGGTCGGGCTGATGCGTTCGGCGGCCAATGCGTATGCGCCGCACAAGATCCGGGTCAACTCGGTGCATCCGGGCGGCGTCGCGACCCCGATGATCCTCAACGACTTCGTCGTCAGACAGATGACAGAGAATCCAAACCCCGCCCTCTCCCAGACCCTGCTACCCGACGCGTCCCTCGTCGAGCCGCAGGACGTCACCGACGCCGTGCTGTGGCTGGTCGGCCCCCGGGCGCGCTACGTGACGGGTGTGTCGATACCCGTGGACGCCGGTCACGTCGTCATGTAGCCACCAACGCCCCCGGACGGCTTACTAGAACGTGTTACAGTTTGCCGATCGCGGCCGCCGGCACGGGTATCCCGGCGTCGCGCCGAGGAGGCCACGCATGAATTGCGCTGTCGGCGAGCGCGTTCAGTCGCGCCGATGAACACGATGACGAAGTCGCGGTCGCTCGCCGTCATCGGCGTCGCCTACGCCACCGCCGTCGCCGTCGCCGCCGCCTGGCTGGCCTGGGGGACGACGACGGGCAGGCTGTGGTTGGACACCCTCGTGGCCGACGTCCTGGCGACGGCGGTGGTGTTCGCCTTCAGTCGCGGATTCCGTAACTCGAGCTGCTACGACGCCTATTGGAGCGTCATCCCGCCGCTGCTGACGTTCTACTGGTGGAGCCAGGCGGGCACGGATCGCCCGCGCTGCTGGCTCGTCGCGGCGCTCGTCCTGGTGTGGGCGGTGCGGCTGACCGCCAACTGGGTCTACGGATTCCCGGGACTGCACCACGAAGACTGGCGCTACCAGATGTTCCGGCAGCGGGCCGGAAAGCGGGAATTCGCCGTCGATCTGGTCGCCATACACCTCATCCCGACCCTGCAGGTCTTCGCGGGCATGCTACCGGTCTACGTCTGCGTGACGCGTCGAGGCGGTGACCTCGGATGGCTCACGGCGGTCGCGTTCGCGGTCGGTGTCGCGGCGGTGGCCTTCGAGTCCGTCGCCGATGTGCAGCTGCACCGGTTCGTGCGCAGCCGCCGGCCCGGCGATGTGATGGACCGCGGGCTGTGGCGGTGGTCGCGGCACCCGAACTACTTCGGCGAGTTCGCCTTCTGGGTCGCCCTGGCGCTGTTCGGCGTCGCGGCCGCCCCGGCGGACGCGTGGTGGCTGTTCGGCGGTGCGCTGGCAATGCTCGCGATGTTCCTGGGCGCCAGCATCCCGATGATGGAACAGCGCAGCCTGCAACGCCGGCCGGACTACCAGCGCGTCATCGACCGGGTCTCGCGATTCGTGCCGACGCCGCCGCACCGGGCCGCGACATGACCCGACGGCGCGTCGTGATCGCCGGGCTGGGCGACGTCGGTGTGCTGACCGCGATCCGGCTGTCCCGCCACGCCGACGTCACCGGGATCTCGGTCAAACCCGGCCTGGTCAGCGGCCAGGAACTCGGTGTGCGGCTCTCCCGCCCCGCGGACTGGGCCCGCGACTACTGGATCCCGTTCGACCGGTTCCGCCGCCTGGAATCGGTGCGCACGATCCAGGCCACGCTTACCGGGCTGGACCTGGCGGCCCGCACGGTCGCGGGCCGGCGCGAGGATGGCACGCCGGTCGCCGTGGAGTACGACGCGCTGGTCATCTCCACCGGGGTGACCAACGGGTTCTGGCGCCGGCCCACGCTGCAGTCGGCCACCGAGATCGGGGCGGACCTGCGCGCCGCGCACGCCCGGCTCGCCGCCGCCGGATCGGTGATCGTCGTGGGTGGCGGCGTGGCCGCGGTCAGCAGCGCCGCCAACATGGCGACCAGCTGGCCCGGCAAGCGCATCGACCTCTACTTCCCCGGCCAGCGAGCCCTGCCCGCCTACCACCCCCGAACCTGGCGGCGCATCCAGACCCGGCTGACCGACCTCGGCGTCGGCCTGCATCCGGGGCACCGGGCCGAGATTCCCGACGGGTTCGCCGGCGACGAGATCACCGCCGACCCGGTCCGGTGGAGCACCGGGCAGCCTCCGGCTTCCGCCGCCGCGGTGCTGTGGGCGATCGGACGGGTACGGCCCAACACCGGCTGGCTGCCACCCGAACTGCTCGACGAGCACGGCTTCGTGCGCGTGACGCCGGAACTGCGGGTGCCCGGTCAGCGGGGTGTGTTCGCCGTCGGCGACGTCGCGGCCACCGACCCGCTGCGCAGCTCGGCCCGCAACCGTGGGGACGCGCTGGTGGCCCGCAACGTCCGCGCCGAATTCGCGGGCCGGCGCCTGCGCGGCTACCGGGCGCCGGGCCGGCGGTGGGGCTCGCTGCTGGGGATCCAGCCCGACGGGCTGGAGGTGTTCTTGCCGAGCGGGCAGGCCTTCCGCTTGCCGCCGTGGTCGGTGGAGCGGGTGGTGATGCCGGGATTGGTCCGGTGGGGCATGTACCGCGGGGTCCGCGCGAACGACCCGCTCGGCTAAGCGACGCGGCTCGGGCGCGGCACGGCGACCATCGCGTCAATGCGGTTCCGGCCGGCTCAGAACGGGAAGACTGGGCGGGTGAGCAAACCTGGAGTCGAGGCGTTCGAGAAGCTGGTGGCGCAGCTGAACTATCCGATGTTCGTCGTCACCACGGCAGCCGACGGTGTGTCGGCGGGCTGCCTGGTGGGCTTCGCCAGCCAGACCAGCATCCATCCGCCACGCTTCCTGGTGGGCCTGTCCAAGCGCAACCACACGTTCCGGGTGGCCGGTGGCGCCACGCACCTGGCGGTCCACGTGTTCGACCGCGAGCATCTCGACGTCGTCGAGCTGTTCGGCGGGCAGACCGGCGACGAGATCGACAAATTCGAGCGGTGCTCCTGGCACCGCGGCCCCGCGGACCTGCCCGTCCTCGACGAGGCGGCCGCCTGGTTCGCCGGCAAGATCCTGGACCGGTTCACCCTGGGCGACCACGTCGGGCACCTGCTGGAGCCGGTGGACGGCAGCGCGCCGCACGACCTGGAACGCTGGGTGTCCTTCGGCGACGTCCGGGACCTGCGGCCGGGCCACGAGGCCTGACCGGTGGGCTGTCCCCGGGTGGGCGCCGTCGACGGCGTCGCCGAGCTGGCCGCCTGCTACGCCGAACCCCCCGACGGCGTGCGCGCCAACATGATCTTCAGCGCCGATGGCGCCGCGGCGTTCGGCGGTCGCGCGGGCCCCCTGTCGTGCCCCACCGATCAGCGGCTGCTGAGGACTCTGCGCGCCTTCGCCGACGTGGTGCTGGTCGGCGCCGGCACCGCGCGCGCCGAGAACTACGGCCCGGTGCGGCTGACCGAGGCGCAGCGAGCCGGCCGGCACGCCGAGGGACGCCCGGACCCGCCCCCGGTCGCCGTGGTCAGCCGCAGCGGTGACCTGCCGTCCCGGCTTTTGGACGAGCCCGACCGGCCACCGATCCTGCTCACCTGCGCACGCTCCGCCGCACGGCTGCACCACGACCGACGCCTCCGGGTGCTGGTCGCCGGCGAGGATTCGGTCGACGTGACGCGGGCCCTTGACCTGCTGCGCGAACAAGGCATGCGCCGCATCCTGTGCGAGGGCGGACCCACGCTGCTCGACGAGCTGGTGGAGGCCGACGCACTCGCCGAGTTCTGCGTGACCCTGGCCCCCAGCCTCGCCGCGAGTCAGCCGGTGGGTCGGCGGCTGCCGTCGCGGCTGCCCGCGCCGGTCGCTATGCGGCTCGAGCACGCCCTGGTACGCGAGGGCTACCTGTACCTGAAGTACCGCCGTTGACGGCGGTCGGGCTATCACTCGGCGTGCAGACGGACAAGCCGCTTCCTATGATGGCGGCGGAACTTGCGACGCATCGCCTGCACCGCATCGTCTTCAGTCCATCGCCGTTCACATTCTCCGAGTTCGTAGAGGAGGACCAGCGGCCAGGTGAGCAGTTCACACGACCACGACGCCTACCGGAATCTGGCGGTGAATCGGTTGCGGCCCGACGAGCTTCAGTGGGCGCTGAACCACGATGCCGTGCACGGGATCGCCTACGCGTTCCGCCATCCCGTGGCCGTCGCCGAATCCAGCGACGATCCGGCAGACGACAGGAAGACCTACCTGGTGCGGATCAGGCGCGACGACCTGGCCAGGGCGCTGGGCAAGATCAACGACTGGATCGTCGCAAACCCGGGCAAGGCCGGGATGCAGGCGTACGGATTTGTCAGGGCGCTCTCCCGGGAGGGGCTGAGCGAACGCGGAGCCGACGACGAGGAGTGACGCTAGAGGATGTAGAGCATCTCCTGGTAGGTCGGCAGCGGCCACAGGTCGTCGGCCACGACGCCTTCCAAGGTGTCGGCGGCGGTGCGCACCGCCTCCATCGCCGGCAGCAACGCCCGTTGGGCATGCCTGGCCTCGTCGAGCGCCGAGGCCCCCGAGTGCTCCGACAGCGCCACCCGCAGCGTCGCCAGCGCCCCCTCGAGGTCGGCCAATGGTTCCGAAACCGATTGCAGTGCAACCATACTCGGCTCCATACCGGCGGCCTTCACGGTGGCGACGTTCTGCGCGAGCTCGGTCTGGTAGCGGATCGCGGCCGGCAGGATGACCGTCGTCCCGATCTCGAGCGTGAGCTTGGCCTCGACCCCGATGGTCAGCGCGTACTGCTCGAGGCGCACCTCGTAACGGCTGTGCAGCTCGCGGTCGCTGAACACGCCGTACTTCGCGAACACCTCCACCGCCTCCGGCTCGATCAGCTCCGGGATGGCGTCCAGCGTGGTCTTGAGGTTGGGCAGGCCCCGTTCGGCCGCCTCGATCTGCCAGTTCTCCGAATAGCCGTCGCCGTTGAACACCACCGCGCCGTGTTCGGTGATGATCTCGGTGAGCAGCTTCTGCACCGCCGCGTCGAAGTTCTCGCCGTCCGCGGAGTCTTCCATGGCCTTCTCCAAAATGGTGGCCATGTAGTCGAACGAGTCCGCCATGATCGTGTTGAGGACGATCATCGGCACCGCGACCGTCTGCCCGGAGCCCGGTGCCCGGAACTCGAACCGGTTGCCGGTGAACGCGAACGGGCTGGTGCGGTTGCGGTCCCCCGGATCGGTCGGCAGCGGGGGCAGCGTGTCGACACCGATGATCATGGTGCCCTTGCCTTTTGACGAGGTGGCCGCGCCCTTCGCGATCTGCTCGAACACATCGGCGAGCTGTTCGCCGAGGAAGATCGAGATGATCGCGGGCGGCGCCTCGTTGGCGCCGAGGCGATGGTCGTTGGTGGCCGAGGCGACCGAGACCCGCAGCAGGCCCGCGTACTTGTGCACGGCGCGGATCACCGCGGCGCAGAACACCAGGAACTGGGCGTTGTCGTGGGGGGTGTCGCCGGGCACCAGCAGCGAGCCCAGCTCGGCGTTGCCCACCGAGAAGTTGACGTGTTTGCCCGACCCGTTGACCCCGGCGAACGGCTTCTCGTGGAACAGGCATTCCATGCCGTGCTTTTTGGCCAGCGTCTTGAAAACCGTCATCAGCAGCTGCTGGTGGTCGGAGGCCAGGTTGGCCCGCTCGAACATCGGCGCCACCTCGAACTGGCCGGGCGCCACCTCGTTGTGCCGGGTCTTGGCGGGAATGCCGAGTTTGAACAGCTCCCGCTCGGTGTCCATCATGAAGCCCAGGACGCGTTCGGGGATCGCGCCGAAGTAATGGTCGTCGAACTCCTGCCCCTTGGGCGGCCTGGCGCCGAACACGGTGCGGCCCGCGTTGACCAGGTCCGGGCGCGCGAGGAAGAAGTGCCGGTCGACCAGGAAGTACTCCTGCTCGGGCCCGCAGAACGACACCACCTTCCCGGGGTCGGAGTGGCCGAACAGCTTCAGGATGCGCTCGGCGTGGGTGCCCATGGCCTGTTGGCTGCGCAGCAGCGGCGTCTTGTAGTCGAGCGCCTCGCCGGTCATCGACACGAACACGGTCGGGATGCACAGCGTGTTGCCGTTGGGGTTTTCCAGGATGTAGGCCGGGCTGGTCACGTCCCAGCCGGTGTAACCGCGCGCCTCGAAGGTGCTGCGCAGCCCGCCCGAGGGGAAGCTGGAGGCGTCGGGTTCGCCCTGGATCAGCGTCTTGCCGGCGAACTCGGCCATCGTCTGTCCGTCCGAGACGGGTTCTAGGAAGCTGTCGTGCTTTTCGGCGGTGAGGCCGGTCATCGGGTAGAAGACGTGGGCGTAGTGGGTGGCGCCGCGCTCCAGCGCCCAGTCCTTCGTGGCGACCGCCACCGCGTCGGCGACGGCGGGGTCGAGCCTGGCGCCCTTGTCGATCGTCGCCGCCACGGACCGGTACACCGATTTGGGCAGCCGGGCCTGCATCTCGGCCTTGGTGAACACGTTGCTGCCGAACATCCCGCCCGGGGTCTCGCCGGCCACGAAACTGACCGCGGGCGGGACGTATGCCTCGACGTTGTTGATCGCCTGCAGACGGACGAAGTTGCCGCTCAATGAAGTTCCTATCGCTGAGGGTCCGCGCTGCTCCGGTGTGGAAGACGGACCGCCTCACTGTAGGAAGCTTCGATGGCAAACGTGTTACGCCGATGTCAACGGCAGTTCGGCAACCGTTTCCAGCGTGCTTCGGGTGCGCGGCCGTCTACACCAGATGTGCGCTGTCGTCGTGCAGGTCGTCGCGCTGCAGAGCCATCGGGGTGACGACGGGAACGTCCCCGGCGGCGACCACGGTGCGCGCGATCGGGGTGAGCGCCCGGAACAGCGCTTCGACCTCGTCGTCGCCGAGCGCCTCGAGCGCCGAGAGGGACAGGGTGTCCGTCGCCGCCTCGATGCGGCCTTTCAGATCCCGGCCTGCGTCGGTGAGCGCCCCGTCGTCGTCGAGCAGGCCCCGCTCGGCCAGCCGCTGTTCATGGTGCCGCCACGCCGCCTCGTCGTAGTCGCGGGTGGCGGCAATCACGTCGCGCGGGATCCTCCCGGCCGCCGCGTGCAGCACGTTAGATTCGCGCCCGGACACACCCGCGGCGGCCAGCACCGCCACGTGCGCGTCACCGCGCTGCTCCCGCAGCAGCGTGGCCGCGTGCCACAACGCGGCCAGCGGGTCGTCCGGCCACGGCAGGGCGCGGTTCGCGGCGAACAGCGGCCGCGCGTCGAGCGGCGCCCGCCGCGCCGCCTTAGCTGCGAATTCCGCGGCCACGGCGACGTTTTCGTCCGCGCTCAGCCCGTAGCGCCGCAGCGCCGCCACGGCGGAGTCCTCGCGTGCGCGCAGCGCGTCGTGCGGGCCGGCCATCTCCCAGGCCGCCGGCAGCGCCTTGGCGACCCGCTCGTGGGCGAAGTTGTAGAAGATCGCGGTCACCACCTCCGGTGACACCGGGCCCAGCGGCGCCGAACGGGCGGCGAAGTAGCCCATCCAGAACCCCCGGTAACCCAGCCCGTCCAACGCCGCCCGCGCCTCCGGCGCGAAGTACGTCACCGCGTGCACCGGCTCGAAACGGTCGAAGAAGCGTCGCGCCAATTCCGGGTCTCTGGGCATGGCCGCAGTCAATCAGACGCGCCGCCCCCACGGACCGGTGCGTCCCCCGCGCCGGCCGGTTCGTCCTCGTCCTCGGCGTCGATCACGGTCAACGGCATGGCGAGGTCTTCGAGCGAACGTTGTTCGGCGGCGACACCGAGCCACAGTTCGACCAGCCCGGCGACGGCCATCACCGCCGCCCCAATGAGGAACGACCACACTACCTCGCCGCGCTGCCCGGAGTTGATCAGCTGCCCGAACAGCAACGGGCCGGTGATGCCGCCGATCGCGGTGCCCATCGCGTAGAAGAAGGCGATCGCCAGCGCCCTGGTCTCCATCGGGAAGATCTCGCTGACGGTCAGGTAGGCTGCGCTCGCGCCCGCCGACGCGAGGAAGAAGGCCGCCGCGAGCACGGCGATGAAGGCCCACACGCCGCCGGTCCCGGTCACGAACAACACCGCGAGGCCGGCCACGACGACCGCGGAACCGATGTAGGACATCGTGATCATCGGTTTGCGGCCGACGGAGTCGAACAGATGCCCCAGCAGCAGCGGGCCGAGAAAGTTGCTGAGGGCCCACACGACGAAGAACAGCGGCACCGTTCCGGAGGGGACGTCGTAGAAGTCGCTCAACAGCGTGCCGAGGTTGAAGGTGACGCCGTTGTAGAGGAACGCCTGCCCGATGAACAGCGCCAGCCCCAGCACCGCACGCCCGGGGTAGAGCGTGAACGCCACCTTGGCGATCTCTACGAAGGAGATCGCCTTGCGCTGGCGGATTTTGAGCGGCCGCCCCTGCGGCTCGGGCAGCGGTTCGCCCGTTTCCTGGCGAACGTCGGCCTCGATGTCTCCGACGATGCGCTCGGCCTCCTGCTCGCGGCCATGGATGAACAACCAGCGGGGGCTCTCGGGGACGTTGCGCCGGACCAGCAGGACGAAGATGCCGAAGATGGCGCCGATGCCGAAGGCGAGCCGCCAGCCGATGTCGACCGGGAAGTGGGCGGTGTCGAGCAGGACCAGAGCCCCGGCGGCCCCCGCGGCCGATCCGACCCAGTATGTCCCGTTGATGACCAGGTCCACGCGACCGCGCACCCGCGCGGGGATCAGCTCGTCGATCGCCGAGTTGATCGCGGCGTATTCGCCGCCGATGCCGGCGCCGGTGAAGAAGCGCGCGACGAAGAAATACCAGGGCACAAACGCGAATGCGGTGGCCACGGTGGAGATCAGGTAGAGCACCAGGGTCAGCATGAACAGGTTGCGCCGCCCGAAGCGGTCCGTCAGGTGACCGAAGAACAGCGCGCCCGCGCAGGCACCGGTGATGTAGATCGCGGCCGCCACCCCGATCTGTGCTGCGTCGAGCCCGATGCCGCTGCCCTTTTCGGTGAGCCGGGCCGACACGTTGCCGACCATGGTGACCTCGAGCCCGTCGAGGACCCAGACGCCGCCCAGACCCAGCACCACGCGCCAGTGGAACCGCGACCACGGCAGCCGGTCGAGCCGCGCCGGCACCTGGGTCGTGATGGTCCCGGTCTGCGCGCCTGTGCTCATCTGTGCTCCGTTCTGGGTTCGAGACGGGATCGGCCGTCCGTCGGCCGCCGCAAACGCAGGGTTCCCAAGTTACTGACCCCGCACCCAGGTTGCCCGGTGCGGGCTCGCCGGGACTATCGGGCAGGACGGACGTCGCCGTGTCGGCTACCGTTTAGCTACCGCCGTACTCGCCGCCGAGTCCGTACGCACGCGCGTCGGGAGGGAACCATGGCCCACAACCGGGCAATCACCGCGCGGTGGTCGACGCTCGTTGCGGCCCCGCTTACGGCGCTGTTCTTCGCGGTCCCGGCCGCGGCCGATCAGGTCGACGACGCGTTCGTCGCGGCGCTGGAAAAGCGCGGGATCGTCTTTCAGAGCGACGCCGCCGCGATCGCGGCGGCCCGAAATGTGTGCGCCGGCCTCGACAACGGCCAGACGCCCGCCGGCCTGACGCTGGCCCTCGCGAAGACAACCTTCCTGTCGGCGCGGGACTCCGGCTACTTCATCGGTGCTTCGGTGGCGTCCTATTGCCCGCAGCACAGGAGCGACGCGGGCATTTCGGTGCCCCCGCCCGCCGGGTGAACCGGCCCCGCGTCCGGGTCACAGGTCCCGCAGCCTCGCCTCCTCGAGATCCAGGCTGCGTTCGATGGCCCGCAGCACCGTCGCGCTGATGCGGCCCTGCTGTCGCAACCCCACGACCATCGCCCGCTCCGCGCCGAGCATCCCCAGACGCAGGCCGCGGTACTTGTCGGCCTCACCGTGCGGCACCGCCGTGACCGGGTCGGGCCCCCGTAGCCGGCGCACCCTGGACGTGTACAGGCTGCGCAGCGATGCGACCGCCGCGTCGGACTCGTCGCGCGCCTCGGGCTGATCGCCCAGCCAGTCGAGCGCGGCGGTGGCCGCCTCCAGCCGGGCGTTGCGCTCCTGGTCACGCCAGTCCTCGCGGCCCACTCCGAGCCTGCGGAGCAGCAGCGGCAGGCTCATGCCCTGCAGGACGAGCGTCACGACGACGACCGACGCCGCGACCACGATCACCAGGTCGCGATGCGGGAAGGGCGAACCGTCGTCGAGGTGCAACGGGATGGCCAGCGCCGCGGCCAGCGAGACGCCGCCGCGCATCCCGGCCCAGCCGATCACGGCCCGCTCCCGCCAGGTAGCCGGTTTGCCCGGGCCGCGCCAGACCTCGGTTATCGCTGGTCGCAGCAACAGCGTCCAGGCCAGCCGCGATCCGACCACCACGGCCAGTACCGCCGCGACGACGGTCAGCAGCGTCGAGGTGGGTACCCCGGGGACGCGGTGGACCACTCGGACCAGCTGCATCCCAACGAGCGTGAACAGCGCACCGTTGAGCAGGAACACCAGCACGTCCAGGAACGCGAACGCCTGCAGCCGCGCCCGGGGCGCGTAGATCCACCCGGAGCGGGCGCCGACGTAGACCCCGGCGACGACGGTCGCCAGGACCCCGGACAGGCCGGCCGCCTGCGCGAGCACATAGGTCAGGTAGGGCGTGGCAAGCGACAAGGTGATCTCCGGCAACACCTGATCGAGCCGGCGGCGGACGCCGACCAGGATCCAGGCGATTGCCAGGCCCAGCGCCGCGCCGCCCAGCGGCGCGACGAGCACCGTCTGCGCGATCTGCCCCGGACGCACCACACCCGCGGCCGCGGCGGTGACGGCCCCGACGTAGAGCACCAGCGCGGTGCCGTCGTTGATCAGCCCTTCGCCCTCGACGATCGTCACCAACCGCTCGGGCGCGTTGAGCCGCCGGAACACCGAGGTGGCCGCGACGGTGTCGGTGGGCGCCACGACCGCCCCCGCCACCGCGGCGATCGTGATCGGCACGCCGGCGAACCCGACCATCGCCGCCATCACGCCCGCCATGGTGACCAGGACCAGCCCCACGGCCAACAGCCCAATGGGGACGGCATCGGCCCGCAGGTCTTCCGGGGCGATGAAGTACGCGGCGAAGTAGATCAGAGGCGGCAGGAACACGTAGAAGACGACCGTGGGCGACAGCTCGGGCGTCGGCGTCCACGGCGGCAGGCTCAGCAGGGCCCCCAGCCCGACCAGCACCACCGGGTATGGCACCCCGAACCGCTCGGCCAACCACCCCGCCAGCGCGATGGCCAGTGGCAGGCACAGCAACAGGAACGTCAGTTGCGAGGTCATCGAATCGGTCCTCCCGCAGGCACGTTTGGTCCGCGGCGCGACGGGTCGGCGGTCATCACCCGCGGGCCTGTAGCGGTCTCAGGCAGATTCGCGCGCCGATGTCCCGCCGTCGACGGCCAGCACCATGCCGCTGGTGCGGGTACCCGCCGCGAAGTACAGCGCGGCCTCGCCGACGTCCTCGGGGGTCCCCTCCAGCGGCAGCGGGCGGTCCTTGTGCATCTTCTCGCGCGTCTTCCGCACGAATTTGTCGACGGCTTCCGGGCTCAGCCCCGGGACCGACGAGGCCAGGATGGGCGTCGGAACCCCGCCGGGCGCAAGGCAGTTCACGCTGATGCCCAGCGGGGCCAGTTCGGTGGCCACGCTGCGGCTGAAATGAATGACCGCGGCTTTGGAGGCCCGGTAGGTCATCACCCCGCCGCCGGCCTGCAGGCCCCCGATCGATGCCACGTTGATGATGCTGCCCCCGTCGTGGTCGGCCATGTGGCGCGCCGCCTCCTGGGTGCCGAGCATCACGCCCAGGACGTTGACCGCCATGACCTTGGCGAAGTCGCTGAGGTCGGCCTGCAGGAAGCTCCGGTGCATCGTGCTGGAGATGCCGGCGTTGTTGACCATCACGTCGAGGCCGCCGAAATGCCGGACCGCCGCGTCGACCACGGCGCTGACGTCGCCGGCGGACGAGACGTCGACGTGCTCGAATCGGGCGCGGTCACCGCACTCGTCGGCCAGTTGCCGTCCGGCGTCGTCGATGTCGGCGATGACCACCGAGGCGCCGGCAGCGAGGAACGTGCGGACGATGCCCAGGCCCAGCCCGGAGGCGCCGCCGGTGACGATGGCGACCTTGCCGTCCAACCGTGGGGTCATCAACCGGTCCTTTCGGGTTCGTGGCGAATCCTCACCGGCCAGTGTGCTACACGGGTTATTCGATGGGTTCGTCGCCCAGCACGGTGGTGCGCAGCATCTCCCGCGCCGAGTTCGGGTCGTAGGGCGCGGCGCGGTGCAGCACGCCGCGGTTGTCCCAGATGACGGTGTCGCCGACCGACCAGGCGTGGCTGTACACCTTGTCGGGTTCGGTGGCGCGCGCGAGCAGCTCGTCCAGCAGCGCCCGGCCCTCGTCGAGGTCCATGCCGACCACGTAGTCGGCCGAGGCGCCCAGCACCAGCGACCTGCGGCCGCTGCGGTGCGTCCACACCAGCGGGTGCTCGTGGGTGCGCCGAGAGTTCCACCGCGCCAACTGCTCCGGTGTGGGATCGGGGTAGACGCGCCGCTGGGACGCCGCCAGCGAATGCACGACACGCAACGACCCGAAGCGCTCCCTCTCCCCGGCGCTCAGCGCATCGTAGGCGGCGTAGGTGTTGGCGAACTCGGTTTCGCCGCCCCGCTCGGCGACCTGCACCGCCGACAACACGGTCGCCTTCTGCGGGCACTCGTCGTCCTTGATCGGGGTGCACCCGTCGATGTGCCAGTCGAAGGTCGCCTTCAGGTACTCCGCCGAGGCGTTCTTGGACCGGTCCAGCGTGATCGGATAGATGCCGGCGACGGGGTGATGCCCGTCGGAGGAGTGGTCGACCTCGCCGAGGCGGCGGCAGAACGCGACCTGTGCCTCCGGGTCGACCCGCAGACCCCGGAACACCAGCACACCGTTGGCCTCCAGGGCGTCGAGCACGGCGGCCCCGAGCGACTCGTCGGAGGCCACGGCGGCCAGGTCGAGCCCGACTACCTCGGCGCCGACGCGGTCGGTGAGCTTGTTGATGGTGAGCAGACTCATGGTCGGTCCTCCGGCGGTCAGGGGGTGGGCTCTACGGTGCGGGTCATGACCGCGTCGGCGGCGCAGACGGGCGCGGGTTGGTGCATGATCTCCACCGACATGGCCACCATGATCAGCGAATAGATCAGGTGCAACAGGTTGAGCGCATCGTCCGGCAGACCGTCGAGCGGGAACTTGTCGCAGTATCCGATGGCCTCTTCCAGGCGCGGGAAGAACGCGTCGTAGAACTCGCGCATCTGCGGCATCGTGCTGGACATCCGGGCGTTCCAGCGCTGGGTCTCGGTGGCCAGGCACCACGTCCGGGCGTAGGGCTCCAGTTCGGCGAAGGCGCTGGGCAGCAGGGCATCCGGCATGGTCACACCCCCGCCGGTGCTGTTTCGCGGCGGTAGGACTGATATTCAGTCACCCAGTCGACGACCACCTTGTGCAGATGGCGCACCAGGATCTCCTGATCGTTCAGCGGGAAGTCGTCGACGACCCCGTACTCCAGCGCGGCCTGCGTGCCACCGAGCATGCCCGCGTCCTGCAACGCGAACTCCTTGAGCACCACCGACGCGACTTCGTGCTGAATGCGTTCCCGCACGCTGCGGGCCGGAGAGAAGTAGGTGTAGGCCTCGAAGCGGTGGGTGTTGTACGAGGTGGGCCAGTACCGGTAGAGCAGATACCAGCCGCCGTAGATCAGGATCTCGACGTTGGGGAAGATCTGGAAATTGCTGATGCCCCAGGGTTCGATTCCGCCGGGATTGAGCCCGGGGGGCAGTTCACCGATGTCGGGGGTGCGCCACGGGCCGACCAGCCCGCTCTCGGTGGCCCGCTCGATCGGGTACATGTACTCGGGCGGCAGCAGCCACCGGCGCCGCCCCGCGGTGGACACCATCCGGTGTGGGCCGTCGAGTTGGAAGTGCCCGCAGGTGAATCCGGCGTTGGGGTCGCGCACCTCCGGGGGCACCTGTTGGGGGTGCAGAGAGGGGACGTGGTAGTACTCCTGGAACGCGTCGGCGAAGATCTTCCAATTGCTGTTGTTGTGCGCCACCCACTCGTAGCGTTCGGTCAGCCTCGCGAACGGGTAATCGTCGAGGCCGGTGATCATCGGGCCCAGGAATTCGCGCAGACTTTGGCGCGGCTCGGGATCGAAGTTGACGAACACGAACCCGTTCCAGACGTCGCAGTGGACGGCGCTCAGCCCGTAGCCGGACCTGTCGAGGCCGAAGAACTCGGATTCCTGCTGCACGAACGTCAGCACACCCTGCAGGTCGTAGCGCCAGCCGTGGTACTTGCAGGTGAACTGCCGGCAGGTGCCGCGGGTCTCCTCGGCGGGAAAGTCCTTCCACACCAGCTTGTTTCCGCGGTGCCGGCACACGTTGTGGAAGGCGCGGATCCGGTCGTCCCTCCCCCTGACCAGGATCACCGAGGCGCCCGCGGCCTCGATCTCCTTGGTGAGGAAACTGCCGGTGCGGGGCAGTTCCTCGATGCGGGCGACGTTGAGCCAGGCTCGCTTGAAGATCGCCTCGCGTTCCAGTTCGTAGAACTCCTTGGACGTCGAGTCCCGGAAAGAGACCGGGCCGGTGCCCAATTCGGAGTAGTGCTCGGTCCAGGACCCCTCCACCGGCCGTCCCGATCGGGTCATGCGAACCTCCTCGTCATAGCACCGCTCCCCCGTTGACGCCGAGGATCTGGCCGGTGATGTAGCGGGCTTCCTCGGAGCTGAGGAACCCGACGGCCGCGGCGATGTCGGCGCCGGTGCCCAGGTAGCCCATCGGGATGTTGGCG
>NZ_JBYCLG010000089.1:0-12328 GCF_057473785.1 Mycobacterium sp. TH-M103 | reverse complement strand
CACAACGACTTGGGTAATACACCAACCCTGCCCAAAAACCCAACCCCACCAGGGCAAATCAGGCCGTCGATCAACGAAGGCCGGAAACTCCCGCTAGCCGGCGAAAGTGCCGCTGATGAAGATGATCTCGCCGAGCGGGTCGTCGTTCTCCGCCGCGGGCACGTCCATGCCGTGGCGTTGGAAGAGTTCCGTGCGGGTCACCCCCTCGACGTTCCAGCCCTTCGACCGCAAATAGTCCACGACGTGGTTGCGTTCGCCGGCGTAGACCAGCGACGCCATGTCGATGTCGACGCCGTGCTCCCGGAACGGAGTGGACATCTCCCGCACCCGCTCGGCGTCGAAATCCACGATGCCGGGCACGAATTCGGTGGCAATCGTGCTGCCCGGCGCGCTGAGCGCGGTGATGTCGTCGAACAACCGGTCCTGGGCATCCGGTGGCAGGTAGATCAACAGCCCCTCGGCCAGCCACGCCGTCGGCGCCGCCGTGTCCAGTCCCACCGCGGTGAGCGCGGTGGGCCAGGCGGCGCGCAGATCGATGGGGATGGTGCGCCGAACCGCGGTGGGCTCGGCGCCGATGCCGGACAGGGCGTTCGACTTGAAGTCGATCACCTCGGGCTGGTCGATCTCGTAGACCACCGTGCCGGACGGCCACGGCAACCGATAGGCGCGTGCGTCCAGCCCGGACGCGAGAATGACCGCCTGACGGACCCCCGACCCGGTGGCCGCGGCGAAGTAGTCGTCGAAATACCGGGTGCGCACCGCCATTCCGTCGACCATCGCCTGCATGCGCACCGGTGAGGCATTCTCGAACGCCGCCGGGTCGAGCTCACCGTCCAACAGCTTGGTGAAGAAGTCCACCCCGACGGCGCGCACCAGCGGCTCGGCGAACGGGTCGTCGATGAGGCGCCGCGGGTCCCGGGTCGCCATGGCGCGCCCGGCCGCGACCATCGTCGCGGTCACGCCCACACTAGTGGCCAGGTCCCAGCTGTCGTCGTGAGCGCGCGCCATGGGACGACCCTACTTCAACGTCGCGGCGACGTAGTTCAGGTCGCCGAAGGCGGCCGTCAGCTCCTCGGGGAACTCGAAACCGTTCTGCGCATACAGGTCCCTGACCGCATGGGCCGCCACCTGCCAGCCGTGGCCGCTCAGGTAGTCGACCACGACGCTGCGCTCACCCTGATAGAACAGGTCGGCCGCGTCGAGGTCGAAACCGGCGCGCTGCCACCGCTCCGTGATGCGCTGCAACCGCTCGTCGGTGAAGGCGTTGGGGTCCGGCACGTGCTCGGTGGCCAGCCGGCTGCCCGGCGCGCTGAGGGCGGTGATGTGGTCGAACAACCGGTCCTGGGCTTGCGGCGGCAGGTAGGGCAGCAGCCCCTCGGCGCTCCACGCGGTCGGTTGGCCGACGTCGAAACCGCCGCGCCGCAACGCCTCCGGCCAGTCGTCGCGCAGGTCGATGCCGATGGCGCGGCGCTCGGCGGTCGGGGCGGCGCCCAGGCCGGCCAGGGTCTCGGTCTTGAACGCGATGACCTGCGGCTGGTCCACCTCGTAGACCACCGTGCCCGCGGGCCATCGCAGCCGGTAGGCGCGGGTGTCGAGGCCGGAGGCCAGGATGACCGCCTGCCGGACGCCGTCTGCGGCGGCGCCGGTGAAGAAGTCGTCGAAAAACCTTGTCCGGACCGTCATCTGCTCGACCCGCGCTCTGCGGTTGAGTAGCGGGTCGTCGTCGAAGTCGAGTTCTCCGTCGATGATGCGGATGAACGGGTCCAACCCGACGGCGCGCACCAGGGGGTCGGCCAGCGGATCGTCGAGCAGCGCGTCGGGCCCCTGGGAGGCCAGCGCGCGGGAGGCCGCGACCATGGTGGCGGTCGCACCGACGCTGCTCGCGAGATCCCAGCTGTCGCCCTCGGTACGTCCGGGATTCGTGGTCATCGGCTTGCGCTCCTATTTCTCGAGGGTGCCGCTGGTGTAGAGCATCTCGCCCATGCGCATGTCGTCGTCCTGCAGGGGCGGGAGCCCGTTGGCCACGAACAGCTCGCGGATGCTGACGCTGTCCAACCGCCACCCGCGGTCGGCGAGGTAGGGGGCTGCCTCGTTGCGGTCGCCGAAGTAGACCAGCCCCGCCATGTCGAGGTCGAAGCCGTGCGCGCGCCAGCGCTCGGAGATCGCCTGCATGCGCTCCTTCATCTTGTCCTCGTCACCGGGCTCGGGATTGGGCGCGCTTTCGGTGGCCAGCCGGCTGCCCGGCGCGCTGAGCTCGGTGATGGTGTCCAGCAGCCGGTCCTGCGCGTCCGGCGGCAGATAGCCCAGCAGGCCCTCGGCGCTCCAAGCGGTCGGCTGCGCGGGGTCGAACCCGGCGGTGCGCAGGGCTGTGGGCCAGTCGTCGCGAAGGTCCACGGCCACCACGCGCCGGTCGGCCGTGGGCGCGGCGCCCAAATCGGCCAGTGTGCGGGACTTGAACTCGATCACCTGCGGCTGGTCGACCTCGTAGACGACCGTTCCGGCCGGCCACGCCAGCCGGTAGGCCCGGGCGTCGAGCCCGGAGGCCAGGATCACGACCTGCCTGATGCCCGCCCCGGTCGCCGTCAGGAAGAACTCGTCGAAGAACTTGGTGCGCACGGCCATGTTGTCGGCCATGCGTGACATGGCCCCGACGGAGCCGGTGGCGCCGTCATGCACGTCGTTGAGCTCGCCGGGGTCCAGTTCGCCGCTCGCCAGGCGGGCGAGCAGGTCCACGCCCACCGCCCGCACGAGTGGCTCGGCGAACGGGTCGTCGATCAGCGGGTTGTCGGCGCGGGTGGCCATCGCGCGGGCCGCTGCGACCATGGTCGCGGTCGCTCCGACGCTGGATGCCAGGTCCCAGGTGTCCCCCTCGTACCGGGAGCCGGTGGAAGTCATAGTCGTACCCCTAAGTAGTTAGTCCAACTCTGCTAATAATTAGCCCATTTAACAGCTTCCTCCACTGTACGCCTTCGTCCGATCGCGGCAACCTGGCTCGGTGCCGGTCTCAGGCCGGTCGCGTCGCGCGGTAGTAGTTGAGCCGCCCCACCACGCGCTGCCGATGCGTGGCGATCAGCGTGCAGGCGAACCCCGCCGCACGCAGCAGCCGGGGCACCGCGTCGCCGAGGTTGCCGGCCGCATGACGGTTGTGCCTCATCAGATACGCGGCCAGGCCGTCGCGGACGGTCATGTCGCCGCCGATGTCGACCAGGTGCAGCCTGCCGCCCGGGCGCAGGACACGGAAAACCTCGGACGCCGCGGCGGTTTTCGCGTCATCCTCCAGGTGATGCAGCATCATCGACGACAGCACCCGGTCGAACTCTCCGTCGGCGTAGGGCAGCCGCTGGGCATAGCCGCGGTCGAAGCGTATCCCGCTCATTTCGTGCGTCTTTCGCCGCGCCCGCGCCAGCGCCAGCGGATCCGGGTCGCATCCGATCACCTCCGCGAGCGGCTGGGCGCGTTTGGCCATGACGCTCAGATTCCCGGTGCCGCATCCGATTTCGAGGATCCGGCGGCAGTCGTCGAGCTCGGCTTGCGCGAGCAGGGTCCGGTACACCCGTTTCATGCCCAACAGGCGGGCGAACAGGTCGTAGGCGGGGAGCAACGCGTCGTGGCCGGCGCCGGGCATGTAGTCATGAGGATGATGTTTGGTCACGAATACATGCTGAACCACGCGGTGGAAGGACAATTGGCAGATAATCGGGAAAAACAGGACTATTTTTGGACACCATGATGCAGCCGGCCCGGATGGTCCGCCACCGCGCGGGGGTGCCGGTCTACCGATATCGGACCGACCCGGACACGCCTCCGGTGTCGGTGCTGCGCCCCGGGCCCGACGAGATACTCGAACCCCGCCGCCACATCCACGACTTCCCGGTGCTGTGGTACGTCCCCGCGGCCGGGCTGGTTCACGTGGCCGCCGCGGGCGAGGTGCTCGATCCCGGGCTGCTGCTCCCGCTCGACGGGGGCGTGGCGGTGTCTTTCGACCCCGCGGCGCTCGGGGAGGACGGGCGTTCGCCGTGGCCCACCTGGCGCGCGCATCCGCTGCTCTTCCCGTTTCTGCACGGGCAGTCGGGCGGGATGCTGCGGCTGGAGGTGGCCGTGGCCGGGCGGCCGAGGTGGGACGACGCGATCCGGGCGCTCGAGGCCGAGCTCACGGCCCGGCAGGAGGGCTATCGGCAGGCGGCGCTGGCGCACTTGACGCTGCTGCTGATCGATCTGGCGCGCCTGGCCCGCGACGTGGTGGCCGATCTGCGGCGCAGCGGCGAGCCGCTGCTGGCCGAGGTGTTCGCGGTGATCGACCGCCGTCACGCCGAGCCGGTGTCGTTGCGCGATGTGGCGCGCGAACTCGGTATCACGCCGGGCCACCTGACCACGGTCGTGCGCCGCCGCACCGGTCGTACCGTCGGCGAGTGGATCGTGGAACGCCGCATGGCCGTGGCCCGAGGGCTCTTGGCCGAGACGGACCTCCCGGTCTCGGAGGTGGCCAGGCGGGTCGGAATGGCCGATCCGGGTTACTTCAGCAGGACGTTCAAACGGATGCACGGCACGCCGCCCCGCGCCTGGCGTGTCCGACGCATCCCCTAGCAGATCAGAGAGATTCGATGTCCAGCCAGCGGTCGACGTCGAAGCCGTCGGCCACCGAGCGGATCATGGCGCCGCCACGGCCGGGATAGTGCGCGGGTATCACGGCGGCCTTGGCCGCCGCGGCCTCGGTGAATATGCGGTGGCGGGTGGCCGCGGCGGCCGGGGCGTCCACGTCGAAGGCGCACGCGTCGGCGGGCCGGCGCAGCTGCAGCGGGCTGTGGGTGAGGTCGCCCACGAAAACCGCGGGCCGGCCCGCGTCGAGCCAGAGCACCGAGGAACCCGGCGTGTGTCCGGGGGCCGGGCGCAGCAGCAGCGATGGGCTGATCCGGTAATCGTCGGACCATCGGACGAGCTGTGCTTCCACGGGCAAAACGCTGTCCGCGAACACCAGATCGTTGCCGCGCTGCTGCGTCTGTTCTTGCTCGCTGCGCGGTAGCCGCCGGGCCGCGGCCCCCTCGGGATGGAAGTGGTGGTAGTCCGCGGCCGCCACCACGTACCGGGCGTTGGGGAACGTGGGCACCCAGGCGCCGTTCTCGAGCATCGTGTTCCACCCGACATGGTCGGAGTGGATGTGGGTGTTGACCACCACGTCCACGGCGTCGCGGTCGATCCCCGCCGCCCGCAACGACGACAGGAACCCCGTGTTGAGGTGATCCAGGGGCGGCATGTGCGGGCGCGGGCGATCATTGCCGACGCCGGTGTCCACGACGACCGTCAGGCCGTCGACCTCGATGACCCAGCTCTGGACGACGATACGCCACCGATCGGTCTCGGGGTCGAAGAAGTCCGGCACGAGCAGGTCGGCGTTGTCGCGCCACCCCGACGGCGGCGTCACGGGGAAAGAGTCGGCGCCCAACGAGAATCGGAGCTCGACCACCCGCGCGATATCCGCGCGACCGAGCCGGAAGCGGTGCGTCACGCGTTGGCACGCAGATAGCCGTAGACGGCGGCGAAGTTGCCGTTGACGTCGTCGGGAATGGGCACCGCGCCGCCCAGGGCCCTTGCACCCCAGACGATCTGGGCAGTGCGTTCCACTAGGGCTGTGACGTGCAGCGCCTTGTCGGGTCGCGGGCCGACGGCCACCAGGCCGTGGTTGGCGATCAGCGCGGCCGCGCGCCCGTCGAGAGCGCGCACGGCGTTGAGCCCGACGTCGGGCGTGCCGGAGGCGGCGTACTCCGCGCACCGGACGTCGCCGCCGCAGTACACGGCGAACTCGTCGATGCAGGCCGGAATAGACTGGCGCGCAACGGCAAACATCGTCGCCCAGACAGGGTGGCTGTGGATGACGCTGCCGACGTCGTCGAACGCCCGGTAGCAGGCCAGGTGCAGTTGCATCTCCGACGACGGGAACCGGCCTTCCGCGGCCTGCAGCACGGCGCCGTCGGGGTCGACGAGCACCACGTCGTCGAGCCGCATGTCGCGATAGTCCACCGACGACGGCGTGATGACGATGTTGCCGTCGGCGCGCCGGGCGGAGATGTTGCCGGCGGTGCCCTCGACCAGGCCGCGGCGCAGCATGTCCTTGGCCGCGTCCAGGACCGCGGTTTCGGGGTTGTCGACATACCTCACGAGCCCAGCACCTCCGGGTTGACGACATGGGCGGGGGCGTTCCCCGCCAACAGCGCTTCCAGGTCGTCGGCCACCATCTGCGCCTGCCGCGCCTCGGTGTCCCAGGTGGCGCCCCCGATGTGCGGGGTCAGGACGACGTTGGGCAGGGCCGCCAGCGGGTGGTCCGTCGGCAGCCATTCGCCGGCGAAGTGGTCCAGCCCCGCGGCGGCCACCTTGCCGGTGCGCAGCGCCTGCACCAGCGCGTCGGTGTCGTGCAGCTGGGCCCGGGCGGTGTTGAGGAACACCACGCCGTCGCGCATGGCCGCGAACTGCGCCGCGCCGATCATTCCGGCGGTCTCGTCGCTGACTGGCGCGTGCAGGGACACCACGTCGGCCTCGGCCAGCAGCTCGTCGAGCCCGTGTTCGGCCTCGTCGCTGTACGGGTCGTGGGCGATGACCCGCAGGCCCAGCCCGGACAGCCGCCAGCGCACCGCGCGGCCGACCGCGCCCAGGCCCACCAGTCCGGCGGTGCGCCCCGCGATCTCCCAGGACCGGAAGCGCTGATACGGGATGCTCCCGTCGCGAAAGATGTTGCCGCCGCGCACGTCCGCGTCCGCGGGCAGCAGCCGGCGGGTCGCGGCCAGCAGCAGGGCCACGGTCATCTCGGCGACCGCGTCGGCGTTGCGCCCCGGGGTGTTCAGCACCGGGACGCCGGCCGCGGTGGCCCCGGGGATGTCGACGTTGTTGGGGTCACCCCGGGTGGACGCGATCGCACGCAATCCGAGGTCGAACACCGGCCCACGTACCGAGTCGCTTTCCACCACAACCACATCGGCGTCTTCGGCGGCGATCCGCTCGGCCAGCTGCTCCGGGCTGTAGATACGCAGGGGCCGCTGCTCTATCCACGGGTCGTAGACCACCTCGGCCAGCTCCCGGAGCTTGGCGAACCCCGGCCCCCGCATCGGGGCCGTCACCAGGGCGCGTGGTTTGGACGTCACGAGAGCCAATGCTGGCGTACGGTGACGCCCGTGTCACGCGAAGCCGTCACAATCGGCATCGACATCGGCAGCACGTCGGTCAAAGCGGTCGCCGCCGACGCCGACGGCCGCGTGACGGCACGGGCGCGCATCGGTCACCGGTTGCGGGTGCCCGCCCCCGACCGGCTCGAGCACGACGCCGACGAGGCGTGGCGGCGGGGCCCGGTGGCGGCGCTGGACCAACTGGGCCGCCGCGACGCGAAGGCGGTCGCCGTTGCGGCGATGGTGCCGTCGCTGACCGCCGTCGACGCCGCCGGCGTCCCCGTCACGCCGGGGCTGCTGTATGGGGACGCCCGGGGCCGGGGGCCGGGGACGGCCGACCAACCGCTGCCCGCGGTGGGTGAGGCGGCGGAGTTTCTGCGCTGGACCGCGGCCGAGGCGCCCTGGGCGACCGGGTACTGGCCGGCGCCGGCGGTGGCCAATCACGCGTTGGCCGGCGAGGCCGTGATCGACTTTGCCACCGCCGCAACGACATTCCCCCTTTTCAACGGGACCGGCTGGAACGCGGCGGCCTGCGCCGAACGCGGCGCGACCGTCGAGCAGATGCCGCGGGTGGAAACGATCGGGGTCGCGGTCGGCCGGCTGCGCCAGACCGGCGCGGTGCTGGCGACCGGCGCCGTCGACGCACTGTGCGAACAGATCGTGGCCGGCGCCGACCGCGACGGCGACGTGCTGGTGCTGTTCGGCACCACGCTGATCGTGTGGGTGACAGTGGCGGAGGCACGGCAGGTTCCCGGCCTGTGGACGATCCCGCACACGGCCGCGGGCAAGAGCCAGATCGGCGGGGCCAGCAACGCCGGCGGCCTGTTCCTGGGGTGGGTGGATCGCGTCCTGGGGCCGGGCGACGCGGCCGCGACCGACCCGCGGCGGGTGCCGGTGTGGTCGCCCTACATCCGGGGGGAGCGCACGCCGTTCCACGATCCGGACCGCCGGGCCGTGCTCGATGATCTCGACCTGACCCACGACGCCGCCGCGCTGCGCAGGGCCGCCTACGAGGCGTCGGGCTTCGTGGTGCGTCAGCTCATCGAGCTGAGCGGGGCGCCGGTGGCGCGCCTCGTCGCCGCGGGTGGCGGCAGCCGGGTCGGGCCGTGGATGCAGGCCGTCGCCGACGCCACCGGCCTTGACGTGCAGGTCTCCGAGGTCGCCGAGGGCGCGGCGCTGGGGGCGGCGTTCCTGGCCCGCATGGCGGCCGGCCTGGAGACGTCGATCGCCGATGCCGCCCGCTGGGCGCGCACCGCGCGCGTCGTCGAGCCCCGGCCCGCGTGGGCGGCGGCGGTCGAGGATCGCTACCACCGGTTCCTCGAGCTGGGAAGCCGACGCCCCGAGGCGCTACCTCCGACGGCGATCTAATCTGGTGCAATGACCGACCAGGACCGTAAAGCCGCCCGGCGAGAGATCGCAGATGCCCTGTTGAACGCCCTCGAACGCCGCCACGAGATAGCCGACGTCGTTGTCGAGTCTGAGGACAAGGCGGCCGCCGTCGGGGCGGTCGCCGCGTTGCTGGACACGTCGCACGCGGCCGCCGAGGCCGTGATGGGCATGTCGTTCGACCAACTGACCAAAGATTCGCGCCGCAAGATCCTCGCCGAACTCGAAGACCTCAACAAGCAGCTGAGCTTCACCGTCAAGGAACGGCCGGCCAGTTCGGGGGAGAACCTCGAGCTGCGGCCGTTCTCGGCGCAATCGGACCGGGACCTCTTCGCCCTGCGGACCGCGGAGATGGGCGCCGGGGACGGCTCCGGCGGGCCGGCCGGCAGCCTCGACGACGAGATCAACGCGGCGCTGCGGCGCGTCGACGACGAGGAAGCTGCCTGGTTCGTGGCCGAGGAGGCGGGCGAGAAGGTCGGCATGGTGTTCGGCGAGCTGGTGCGCGGCGAGGTCGACGTACGGATCTGGATCCACCCCGATCACCGCAAGAAGGGCTACGGCACGGCGGCGCTGCGCAAGTCGCGTTCGGAGATGGCGTGGTGCTTCCCCGCCGTGCCGATGATCGTCCGCGCGCCGGCCGCCAAGCCCGCCGAGAACGCATAGGGCGTCGGCGTTGATTCCGGTCGTGTCGTTGTCGTGATTGTCCACCACGCCGCAGCGATGATCGGGTTGTGCCACCAATCCTTGTAGGCCGGATCGGTTCGACCCGTTGCCTCCAAATCGTGGAATTCCGTCGGCAGGCCGGAGCGGCCTTCCGTCCGGATTGTGCGCTGATGCGCGATATCCTCAATCGAGGCAGGCATTCCTAAAAAGATCGCTCGCGCGTTATCCCAGGTGGCGGCGCATAGTCCGCAGGTCCGGCCCCTGTCTCGAAAACCGCAAGGCCCGTGCTGCCCGTTTAGATGGGAGTCCCGCGAATGCTTCCCGGCTTCTGTATGAGCAGGCCATCTCGCTCGTGACGGCGGCAAGATGTTGGCCGCAAACCCACCCGTGAGCACCGTGAGATTCGCAGCCAGACCCTCGCCGGCGCCCACCACCGCGGCGCCCGCAGCAGACAACACCGCAGGATCCACCACCAACGGAGTCACCCGCGGAATTCTCGCCCAGCCCACCCGCCGGCGCTAATCACCCAAGGGCCGCGCCGCCAAGTTAACGGCCACAAAGCAAGCGGCACAACTCAGTTATCCACAGGCCCGCCCACCAACGTGATCCGATGCCCCGAGGGGTTCAACGTAGCGTCGCGGTGACGGCGACGATGTTGCGGAGCTGGGATTCCTCGTCGTCGGGGTAGACGAGGCCGTAGTCGGCGAAGAGCTCACGCCGGGGCCGGGTGCTGACCTGCCAGCCCGCACCGGTCAGGTAGTCGACGACGTCGCTGCGCTCGCCGTCGAAGAACAGTCCCGACAAGTCGATGTCGCAGCCGACTTTGGCCCATCGCTCGTTGAACTGCTTTGCGCGTTCGCTCATGGTCCGGCCCGCATCCCCGTGGAATTCGGTGGCCAGCCTGCTTCCGGGGGCGCTGAGCCCGGTGATGTTGTCGAACAGGCGGTCCTGGGCTTCGGGCGGAAGGTACATCAGCAGGCCCTCGGCGCTCCAGGACGTCGGCTGGGTTGTGTCGAAGCCGGCGTCGCGCAGCGCGGTCGGCCAGTCTTCCCGCAGGTCGACGCTGACGGTTCGGCGGTCCGCGGTCGGGGCGGCGCCCAAGTCCGACATCGCGGTGCTCTTGAAGTCGACGACCTTGGGCTGATCGACCTCGTAGACCACGCTGCCGGGCGGCCAACTGAGCCGGTAGGCGCGCGCGTCGAGACCGGCGGCCAGGATCACTGATTGACGGATGCCGTCGCGCGCCGCATTGAGGAAGAAGTCGTCGAAGAAGCGGGTGCGCACCGCGATCGAATCGGTTTCCAGCTGCAGGTCCCGCTCGCCGTCCTCGTGCGCATCGGGGACCACCTCGCCGTCGACCAGGCGGCGGAAGAAGTCGAGCCCGACCGCCCGGACCAGAGGCGCCGCGAACGGGTCGTCGATGATCGGGTTGGTCGCTTCGCTGGCCAGGGCGCGGGCCGCCGCGACCATCGTGGCCGTGGCGCCGACGCTCGAGGCCAGGTCCCAGCTGTCTTGATCACTGCGCGTCATGCTGCTCCATTCTTTCCGGTGGTCGCGCCCCGGAACGCCGGCTGCCGATACTTAGCAAGTATAAGAATTGTCCGGACGTTGCGCTGCACCGCAGGCACGACGGCCCGCCAACGAAACTGCGCAGATCAGCTGTTAGTCTCGTACACGATTCGACGCGCTGTAGATAAGGTCGGCCGTACGTCCTGGCCTGCGGGTGCTGGGCGCGTGACCAGGATGACCCTCGGCTGCGCAGGAGGATAGAGTGCTTTCGGCTTTCATCTCGTCGCTGAGGACAGTCGACCTGAGACGGAAGATCCTCTTCACCCTCAGCATCCTTCTGCTCTACCGGCTCGGTGCCGCGCTGCCGTCTCCCGGGGTCAACTACCCCAACGTGCAGCAGTGCATCAAAGAGGCCACCGGCGGCGAGGCCGGGCAGATCTACTCGCTGATCAACCTGTTCTCCGGCGGGGCGTTGCTCAAGCTCACCGTGTTCGCGGTGGGTGTGATGCCCTACATCACGGCCAGCATCATCGTGCAGTTGCTCACGGTGGTGATCCCGCGCTTTGAGGAGTTGCGCAAGGAAGGCCAGTCCGGCCAGGCCAAGATGACCCAGTACACCCGCTACCTGGCGATCGCGCTGGCCGTCCTGCAGGCCACCAGCATCGTGGCGCTGGCGGCCAACGGCGGGCTGCTGCAGGGCTGCTCGCTGGACATCATCGCCGACCAGAGCATCTTCACCCTGGTCGTCATCGTGCTGGTGATGACGGGCGGGGCGGCGCTGGTGATGTGGATGGGCGAGCTGATCACCGAACGCGGGATCGGCAACGGCATGTCGCTGCTGATCTTTGTCGGCATCGCCGCGCGCATCCCGTCCGAGGGCAAGACCATCCTGGACAGCCGCGGCGGCGTCATCTTCACCGCCGTCCTGGTCGCCGCGCTGGCCATCATCGTGGGCGTGGTGTTCGTCGAGCAGGGCCAGCGCCGGATCCCGGTGCAGTACGCCAAACGCATGGTGGGCCGGCGCATGTACGGCGGCACCTCCACCTACCTGCCGCTCAAGGTCAACCAGGCCGGCGTGATCCCGGTCATCTTCGCGTCGTCGCTGATCTACATCCCGCACCTGGTCACCCAGCTGATCCGCAGCGGCAGCGGCGGCATGGGCAACAGCTGGTGGGACAAGTTCGTCAGCACCTACCTGTCCGACCCGAGCGACCCCGTCTACATCTCCATCTACTTCGGGCTGATCATCTTCTTCACGTACTTCTACGTGTCGATCACCTTCAACCCCGATGAGCGCGCCGACGAGATGAAGAAGTTCGGCGGCTTCATCCCCGGCATCCGTCCGGGCAAGCCCACCGCCGACTACCTGCGCTACGTCCTGAGCAGGATCACGCTGCCGGGCTCGATCTACCTGGGCGCCATCGCGGTGCTGCCCAACCTGTTCCTGCAGATCGGCAACGGCGGGGCGGTACAGAACCTGCCGTTCGGCGGTACGGCCGTTCTGATCATGATCGGCGTCGGATTGGATACGGTCAAACAAATCGAGAGTCAGCTCATGCAGCGCAACTACGAAGGGTTCCTCAAGTGAGACTCGTTTTGCTGGGGCCGCCGGGGGCGGG